>CAMGZN010000013.1 GCA_946183335.1 uncultured Caryophanales bacterium
GACCAAAGATGTGATTGTCCTTGAATACGACTTCGAGAAGCTGTCACAGAAGGCGAACATCAAAGAAAATGCCAAGAAGATTGCTGAAATTTTAAGCAAGATGATTGGTCATGAAGTATTTACTTATGCTGTTTCAAGAAGCGAGTCGGTTAGACTTGTTACTTCTTACCATAACTTACGTCAAATTAGTCAATTGCCAAAGGCAAGCGACGTGAAAATCAATATTGAGGAGCTGAAATAAGATGAATATGCAACAAATGCTCATGCAAGCACAAAAGATGCAGCGTGAATTACAAAAAGCCCAAGATGAATTAAAGAAAAAGGAATTCACAGTCTCTAAAGGTGGCGCAGTTACTGTTGTTGTTTTAGGTGACAAGACCATCAAATCAATCGACGTCGATAAAGATGCGTTTGATCCAGACAATAAAGAGATGGTTGAAGAAATGATTGCCATGGCAGTCAACGAAGCACACAAGCAAATTGATGTTGAAGTGGCACAAATTAATGAAGCAATTACCGGACGTTCTGGTGGATTATTCTAAAAATGAAGGAACTCAAAAGCGTAAACAGATTAATTGACTCTTTTGCCAAACTTCCTGGTGTTGGATACAAGTCCGCCGAGAAGATGGCCTATGCCGTTTTAGGCATGAAAGAAGAAGACGTTGTGGAGTTTTCCAAAGCACTCGAAAACGTGCATGAAAAAGTTCATAAATGTCCAATTTGTGGTTCATACACTGAAGAGGAAATATGCGAGATTTGCAATGATAATGAAAGAAATCATCGTCAAATCATCGTTGTTTCACATTTTCGTGATGTCCTCGCTTTCGAATCTCTAAATTCGTTCAATGGAGTCTACCATGTTCTCGGTGGAGCCATTTCTTCTATCAATGGAGTTGGCCCAGAAAACCTTCGCATTAACGAACTTGTTGAACGAATTAAAAAAGACCAAGTAGAAGAAGTGATTATTGCAACCAACCCAACAATGGAAGGGGAAGTAACTGCGATGTATATTGCTCATCTACTGGAAAAAGAAAATGTTGTTGTTACACGTCTAGCGTACGGACTACCAATGGGTGGTCATTTAGAGTACGCTGACGCTTTAACGCTAAATAAAGCTCTTGAAGGAAGAAAGAAATTTTAGGAGGAAGTAGTTATGTTTGTCACAATTGAAGGACCAGAAGGTAGCGGCAAGTCATCCGTTACTAAAGAAGTTGTTAAGCTCTTAGAAAAAGACGGGGAACAAGTTGTTTTAACTCGTGAACCAGGTGGAACACCGATCGCTGAACAAATCCGCGAAGTGATTCTTAATAAAGAAAACACCGCGATGGATCCTGTAACAGAAGCTCTACTTTATGCCGCTGCACGCCGTCAACATCTCAAAGAAAAAGTCTGGCCACTTTCAAAAGAAGGCAAGATTATTATTTCCGACCGTTTCTTAGATTCTTCCTTAGCTTACCAAGGTGGCGCACGTGGATTAGGAATTGACTACATTTTAGAGATGAATCAATTCGCCACAGAGGGCTATTATCCAGAATTAACTTTGTTATTCGACATTGATCCACGTATCGGATTAGCTCGAATTGCCGCCAACAAAGGGCGCGAGGTTAACCGTTTAGATCTTGAAAAGATCGATTTCCACGATTCCGTTCGTCAAACATTCTTAGACCTAGCCAAACGTTTCCCAGAAAGATTCGTTGTTTTGGATGCCTCCAAACCATTTGATGAAGTGGTTCAAGACGCATACCACGCAATTAAAAATAGATTAGCTCAATGCAAATAAAGGAATATTTATCTAAATATCAACCAACAATCTATCAAACATTCGTTAACGCACTAAGTAACGAAAAACTTTCTCATGCTTATCTTATTTCTGGTAATCCAGGAATGCCTCTTAAAGAGGTTGCATTATTTTTAGCAAAATCCATTCTCTGTGATTCACCAAATCCTTTAGCGTGCGACACATGCATTACATGTGCTCGTATTGACGAGGGAAACTATCCAGACGTAATGATTTTCGATGGAGAAAAATCACGAATTAAAAAAGGTGATATTGAGCGCATCATTACTAACTTCGATAAATCAGCTCTCGAGAGAAAAGGAATTATG
This sequence comes from uncultured Caryophanales bacterium, assembly GCA_946183335.1. GTDB lineage: Bacteria > Bacillota_I > Bacilli_A > RFN20 > CAG-826 > Fiminaster. Next base: position 2,107 of record CAMGZN010000013.1, read on the forward strand.
ATTTACATCCTTCATCTTGTAGAGACTATGACACCAATTGCAGTTAACTCTTTGCTTAAGTTTTTAGAAGAACCAGGGAAGAACGTTTTCGCCTTCCTCACAACCGAAAATGAAGCGAAAGTTTTACCAACAATTATCTCTCGAACACAGGTGTTTAGATTAAAAGCAATTAATGTCCAAAAAGTCATAAATGAGGCGGTTTCAGCGGGGATTTTTCAAGAAGATGCAGAATTATTGTCCATTTTTTATAACGATCCAGAAAGCATCAGAGCGAATATTGAAAATGAAAATTTCGTCATCGCTAAACAAGCTCTCACAGATCAATTAAATGCACTTTTAATGTCTCGTGACGATGCAATCTTTACCTGTCAAAGACTAGTTGAACCAAAACTCAAATCGAATGAAGTTACAAGAATGTATCTCAAACTTCTTTCACAGGTTTTCCTCGATTTAAACAATCTCTCAGTTAAGGGAGACGTTATTTTCACATGTTATGCTAATATATATGAAGGTTTGTTAGAGAAACTAAAAAACCTTGATAAATCATTGCTCGTGATTATGTCATCACTAAAAAAACTCGAGTTAAATGTGAATGTTCCTCTCTTACTCGATCATATTATTTTTGAAATTACAAAGGGGGCTAAATAAATGGAAGTGACCCATTACATAAGTGTAAAATTTGCTCCGACGGGAAAAGGTTATTATTTCGGTACGGACATGGCTGACCTCAAGGTTGGCGATAAAATTGTCGCGGAATCAATCCGTGGTTTACAGGTTGGAGAAGTCTCTGGAGACATCCAACCAATTTCCAAATATAAATCTGAATTAGAACTTAAACCAATCATCCGTAAAGCTACTGAAGACGATTTACTCATCTATGATGAGAATATTAAGCGTGCTAAAGAAGCAATGCAGATTTCGATGATTGAAATTAATAAATTAGAACTCGAAATGCGTCCAATTGACGCGGAATATGCTCTTGATGGAAGCAAACTAACAATTGCCTATACCGCAGAAGACCGCGTTGACTTTAGAGAACTGCTCAAAGTCCTAGCTTCTCGTTTCCACTGCCGTATTGAATTACGTCAAGTTGGCTCGCGAGATAAAGCCAAAATGATTGGCGGAATCGGCATTTGTGGTTTACCACTTTGCTGTTCACACTTCTTAAGTAACATTGAAGGCATTTCAATTAATAGAGCTAAAAACCAAATGTTATCTTTGAATATTCCAAAGCTTAGCGGACACTGTGGCAAACTAATTTGCTGCTTACTCTTTGAAGATGATACATATAGTGAACTCAAGAAAGATTTTCCGCCACTGGGTTCGTTATTTGAAAAAGACGGACAAACATTCAAACTGACATCAATTAACGTTATCTCTAAGGTTGTGAAGATTGAAAACCAAGATGAAGTTCGCTTCCTTCCATTAGAGGATTTAAAAGAATATCGACGAGCACAAAAGAGAAATGAGAAGCCAGAATTTTAATTCAAATAAACCTCTCTTGTATTTAGTTGCCACACCAATTGGCAATCTTTCAGAAATGTCTCCAAGAGCAATAGAAACACTGCAAAACGCAGATATTATTGCTTGTGAAGATACTCGAGTTACAGGGAAATTGACGAAGTTTTTTAATATTTCAAAGCCTTTAGTTTCTATTCGAGAACATAATGAAGTTAGCGAGGCTCAAAAACTTATTTCCCGTATTCTTGATGGCGAAAAAGTGGCTTACGCATCGGACGCTGGCTACCCATGTATTTCTGATCCTGGAGCAAGGCTTGTGCAACTTGCCTTAGAGAATGGAATTAACGTTTCTACTATCTCAGGGCCTAACGCCGGACTCAACGCTTTAGTCGCTTCTGGACTTGATACTTCACACTTCTACTTCCATGGTTTCTTAAATGCGAAAGAAAGCGTTGCGCGTAACGAACTTCAGGAAATGATTCGACGTAAAGAAACAATCGTTCTTTATGAAGCTCCACACCGTATTTCTAAAACATTGAACCTATTGTTGGAGATTCTTGGAAACCGTCGAGTTTGTATTGCTCGAGAACTAACAAAACAACACGAAGAGTTCATTCGTGGACCATTAAGTGAACTTGTCGAAATCGACCCAGCTACACTTAAAGGGGAGATGGTTCTTGTCGTTGAAGGACGTAACGATGAGAATAAACCAGACCTCGATAATGAAGAGGTTTACCAAATGGTAAAAAACTTCGTTGGAATGGGCATGTCCACTAAAGACGCAATTAAAAGAGTCTCTGAAATAACTCAGATTAGTAAAAACCAAGTTTATAAAATTTATCACTGTTAAAGAAAACGATCCCGCTTAATTCTGGGATCGTTTTTCTTTTCTCTTTTTAATGATTATTGGAACAACTGATACTCCAACAGTTCCAAATACTCCGCCAACAGAAACTAGGCTCCATAAGACTAGTCCTTTTGTTCGATAACTAAGTTCATATGTAACTGTTCCTTTTGGAGCAACGAATCCGACAAAACCGCCCTGAGCATTATAGAGTTTAACGTCTTGTTCTACTCCGTTAACTTTGGCTTTTAGTTTCCATCCAGACGTATAAGCAACCTGGGTAACTACAAATCTATTCTCTTCATAATTTGTCGTAAATGTTGCACGTCCATCATCATAATGAACATTTTCTAATTGATGTTCAATAGCCTTATCAAATACAGCTTCAACATCTTCCCAAGGTTGATAGTACATATAGGTATAAGTTTGGAAATCAAAGTCTCCCCAACCTAGGTTTATTGGACAAATAATTACATATTTTATTGGGGTTTTGCTGTACATTCCGCGGAAAATTGAGCCGTCATTATAACCTGTAGCGTTGTATCTACCTTCGTCATAAGTGATGACTTGATCACCTTCTCCAACAAGCCAAACTGCAGCGTCTTTTCTTTTTCCACCACTTCTAGCATAAGGATAATCAATCATGTAATAACCAGCAGGAGAAGCAACGTATTCATCTAATCCTGGATTATACTTTGTCATATCAATTACAATTTGGAATTTAGTTGGATCAACATTCTTGTCGGCTTCCGAATCATAAACGTTTTCTTCTTTAATGCATCCAGTTGGATTTGCTGGGTTAAAGTACTGATTATTAGGATCTCTTGAAATATAAATGGTTCCGTTTTTATAACCAAGATTCTGGGCTTTTAATAACGGTACCTCATCCACCACATCAAATCCGTCATATTGAGCAACGATTTCATTCAAATCTTCATCGTTCAAAATAACTCCATCAAGTAAGGTTTCTTCGTTGCGTAATAAGTTACTACCTAACCAGCTAGTTGGATAGAATGCATTGTGAACCTTGTCATTTGGATCGGTGTGTTTAAAGAACAATTTTGTTGATGAGAAACCAAAATTGATTTGTTTAGTGTTTTCATAGATTCGATAACCATCAACCTTTTCTTTTAATTCATAGTTCAGTGGAAGGTTTGGCTCGTATGTTTTAAAGATGCTTCCATCTGCGTTTAGATAAGAAGTGTCTAAATCATAGGTCATGTAATATTTAACACCTAGGAACTCGTCTAAATAGGCGTGTTTAGCAAAGTCTAATGCACTCCAGCTTGTTTCGTGATTAAGCATCGCGGTCATATGAACAAAATCATCAACTTCGGTGTTATAGAAAGAATGAAATGTTGATGTACCGTTAAAACCATCCGCCATTGCGAGGTTTGGATGATACTCATCAGACTTTGTAGAATTCATTCTAAAGAATGATTTATCATTTTCATTCAAATTTTTAACAATTTTTGATTGAATTTCGTGTTCGTACAAGCCCCAGTTTACATCATCTTCCATTGATTGTGTGGAATGGTAATTGATATACGCATTACCTTGAATAGCAACTTCAATAATAAGAAATAGTCCAATCAAAATCGGATGGACTCGATGGAATTTCGGCTTATTTAAAATGAAGAATATGAGGAATTCAACTGCGACAATTATGAATTGGTAAATTACAACAATTTTTATCTCATCATAATCAACTAAATAACACCAATTATTTGCGGCAACATATTCGGTTTGTGTTGTGCTTGGTGCATAGATTTCGATTAGTTTATTGGCGAGTAAAATCGCACCAACCATAAATAAGATTGTTAATAGTCCAGATAGCAAAACCTGCCACTGCTTAAACTCGTCTCGATGATCAAAGTTTAGCGCGACATAAGTAATCATTGTAGTTGAGACAACGATTTGCCAACGACCATATGAATTTGAGAACGCACCAGATAGCCAATAGATGAACGGCGTAAACAAACACACCAAAATCAATAACAAGGCTATAAAGTGAGAAATCTTTTTATTTTTAAACGAACGAATTAAGGAAGGAATCATCAGCAACATGCATGGAGTAAAAATGAAGAGTGATGAGCCGACGTTCTCGAATTGATTAAATTGAACAATATTTACGTATCTTCCTGAAACGGCTGGGAAGAGATATGAAACAAGTGGGAACGAATAGCAGAAGTAATACCATTTTGGGTTATACGCCATTGGATCAACGTCTGGTTTGTAATAAGTAATTGAGTATGGATGCCAATAAGAGAAAATCATCTTAAAGGCGGTACTTGCATCACCAGATTTGAAGGCTGCAATAATGTTTGGAAGATATTTCGAACTCTCTGCACGATTAATCTTAAAAGAGGCAAAAAGTGCTGGAAATGTAACTATAGCACACATGCAAATTCCAAAGAAAAACCCTGCAAAACCTAAACCAATTACTTTCCAATGGTCAATTCCTTTTCTTTCCTTAAATGTTTGGAAGAAACGGAATCCAGCATATATAACTCCGAAAATTCCGAACGTTAAAAGGAAGAAGTAGTTGCCGACTCCAATGCAGAAGAAGCCGATTGCAACAATCCAACATTTTTTATTTCGAATGATTTGTTCAATGCCTAAAAGAATTAACGGGAAGAATGCAATAACATCTAGGAATGTCGCAAACCATAGGTAATAAGTTGTCCAGCCCATAAAGGCATATGCAATTGCGAAGACTCGAGCTGTGGCTTCCTTAGCTCCCATCTTCTTCAAGTAGAGACGGAACAAAAGAGCACCACAAACAAGTCTAGCAATCGACATCAAAACCATTGCGTGTGGCAAAAATGATCTTGGGAAGACCAACAAGAACAGTAAAAATGGAGTAAACAATCCGTAGAACGTGTTTGCTTCAATGTTATCTGCGCCTAAAAAGGTGTTAGCGTCATAAAGTGGGAAGTGTCCAGTCTTAAAGAACGTCCACCAATCATCATAGGCGTTGTAATAAAAGGCGTATCCTTGTTGAGAATAGTCACCACTAAACGGGGTTGTGAAAGATTCCTCCGTGAGCGCGCTAAAGAAAAAAGCAAAGCAGATGATGCAAAGTAAAATGACGTAATAAAAAAGCGACCTTACATCAAACAAAAAGTTGAACTTTTGACGTAATTTCGTTTTTATTTCATGTGCTTCAATTACGGCATCATTCATGGGTTTATTGTAGCACAACATAGTCAGTAGCAAATAAAAAAGCGAATGCCTGTGTACTCGCTAGTTCTTTTATGCGCTCTAGAAGAGCTTATTGAATTCTTCCGGCATCGGAGCCTTAAAGACGTAGTTTTTGTTCGTTAATGGATGAATGAAACTTAGTTCATAGGCATGTAATCCTAGACGTTTTAATGGGTCACTTGGTTCACCATATTTATCGTCTCCAATCACATAGTGATTAATATTTCCTAATTGAACACGGATTTGGTTCTTACGACCACTATCAATGTTTACATCAAGCAATGAATACTTATCGTTAGATTTCATCACCTTGTAATGGGTAACAGATTTTTTTCCATTAACTTTATCATTTGAGCAATAAACAAGATTTAATGAATTTTCTTTTAGATAATTCACAAGAGTATCAGATTGTTTCTCCATCTTGCCTTCAACAATAGCGTAATATCTTCGAGATTGGACGATATCTTGCCAATTCTTTTGCAGAACTTCTTTTGTTTTTGGATTTTTAGAAAACATCAATACTCCAGAAGTGTCTTCATCAAGACGATGGACAACATAGATTCGTTGATGACGATCTTTTTGTTGGATATAATCGCTTACCATTCGATAAGCTGTGCGGCTTTTTTCAGTGTCAGAAGCAACGGATAAGAGCCCACTTGGTTTGTTAATCACAATAAACTCATTGTCTTCGTAAATGATCGGCAAATCAGCACGTTGGTGTTTCGTAATTCGACGTTTAGAAACGATGACCACATCTTCTTTCACAAGCTTCAAATTGTATTGACTAACAGGAGCACCGTCGACACTAACTTGATGGTTAGATAATAGGGATTTGACAGCGTTTCTGCTTAAATTTGGGTATTTTGAAAGAAGAAATTCAAGAAGTTCACATTCTTCTTTAACCTTGAATTCTTTAATGGAACTTGGATGAACTTGTCCGGTTTTTTTATGAATCTTTTTGTCGTTTTTATTCATTATTTGTTCTTGCCGTAATGAATGATATCTCCATAGCATTCTGGTCGGCGATCTCTAAAGACGCCCCAAGAAACACGTTCATGGTCAATTGCGTCCAAATCAAATTCGTGGATTCTAAATCCTTCTTCTTCACGGTTCATCTCTTCCACCACATTTCCATATTGGTCAGCGATAAAAGAGAATCCTTGGAAGACCATTTCTGAATTTGGTGCAACCTCTTTTCCAACGCGATTTGATGCGCAAACAGGAATAATGTTTGCCGCGGCATGACCGCACATTGTATTTCTCCAATGAGGCATCGAATCGCGAACCAAAACTGGTTCACTGCCTATGGCAGTAGGATATAAAAGGAGTTGTGCTCCGCTAAGTGCTAAACATCTAGCAGTCTCTGGGAACCATTGATCCCAGCAGATACCAACACCGATTTTTCCAAACTTAGTTTTATAGACTTTAAAACCGGTATCTCCTGGAGAGAAATAAAACTTCTCTTCATAACATTGGCCAGTTGGAATATGAGTCTTTCTGTATAAACCTAAATTTGATCCATCAGCATCAATCATGACTAAGGAGTTAAAGTAGTTTGGACCAGATTTCTCAAAGAAGGAAATTGGCAAAACAACATGATACTTTTTTGCAACTTCTTGGAAGTGTTTGATCAGTTTTGAGTTCTCGGCTTCTTCTGCTAAAGCGAACTTATCATAGTCCTCAACTTGACAGAAATAGAGGTTTGAAAATAGTTCTTGAATGAGGATAACATTAGCTCCATTTTTAGCGCACTTTTGCACTAAATCTTCGGCTTTTGCTATGTTTTTTTCGTAGTCAGAACTACATGACATTTGTGTGATAGCGACTTTAATTTTCATTTCTTTCTTTAAACTCCTTATTGTATGGAATCTGCATTGTTATACAGTGGATATTACCACCTCCGAGAAGAATCTCGTGGCTGTTAATTTGAATGACTTCTTTATTTGGATAGAGTTTTTGAATTTGAGCTTTCGCAAGTTGATCTTCTGGAACTCCAAAGGCTGGAAGAATAACGAATTTTTCACCTTGATAGAAGTTGATGTATGATGCAGCAAGACGTGAACCTTCTGGTCTTGGTTTGGCATCATACCTTCCTTTCGTGATGCCTTTTGCTTCCTTCTTGGACATATAAATTGGTTTTGGAAGCTTCACCTTTACAATTTCAAATTTTCTTCCTTTCGCATCAGTCTCATTACTAAGTAATTTGAAGGCTTCGGAAGAGAATTTGTATTGTGGATCTTTGCGATCGGTCGTCCACGCGAGTGCAATCACACCTGGGCGAATGAAACACGCCATATTATCAATATGTTCGTTTGTTTCGTCCTCATAAATACCATTTTTAATCCAAATAACTTTAGAAACATTAAGATAAATCTTAAGGTTCTCTTCAATTTCTAGTTTATTTAGCATTGGGTTACGGCCTTTAGAGAGCAGACAGGCTTCTGTAACTAAGGCCGTTCCTTCTCCGTCAACATGAATTGAACCGCCTTCTAGAATGAAGTTTTCAAGATAATAACGTTCCATTCCAAACTTTTTCGCGAGATTACCTGTTAAAAGGTCGTCGTCACGATAGTTTGTATACAAACCATCAACGGTTCCACCCCAAGCATTGAAGCGGAAGTCAACAATTCTCATCTTGTTTCCATTTGTGACAAAGATTGGGGAGTTATCGCGTGCCCAGGAGTCATTATATTTCACCCGAATTGGGTACACATTCTTCATATTTTGGTATTTACCAATCACATCTGGGTAGATGCGTGGGTGAATTCCAACATATACAGGTTCGTATTTAGAAATAGCTTTGATAACTTCATAGAAGTTCTCTTGTGCAGGTTTTGCATTATTTCTCCATGTATCTTTACGATATGGAAGAAGAATAATCGTTCCACTATGTTTATCACCTTCAAATGGCATCGCATAGTTATCACCACGAGGAGTGGTTAATCTCTTTTCAATGTAATCGTTCAAGCGATGACGATATTGATGGAAACCATTCCAATTTTCTGTGTCGATAACATTAACGAATTTTGCACCATAATCAGAAAGGATTGTAACACCAAGTTTTTGGTATTCTTTAATTCTTGTAATAAGTTCTTTGGTAAACACTTCGCCTGGAACAATTAAAGGAATTCCTGGTGGATAAATCATGATTGATTCTTTCGAAATCGCATTCTCAACTTCCTCTAGAGGAATGCGTTTACCAGGAGCGTTAAACGCAACTTCAGGTGAAGTAAGTTGGAATGGGAAATCGACACCAAAGGCGTGTCTTTCGTATTCATATTTCTTATTATAATGTTTCTTAGAAACATCTTTTAACGCTTTGATGAATCTTGTAAGTTGTTGCTTGTTTGAACCGATGGCTAAAATGCCCATCACAACATATGTTTCAGCAAGTTCAACCTGAATGCCATATTCTTGCTTCAAAATCTTATAAAGTTCAAAACCATTAATATCTAGATGTTCAAGTTTCAAAACAAGTTTTGTGTCATCGTAGTCAAAACATCCGTGTTGCAAGAAGTGTTCTCTATTGCACGGAACAAATCCTTTAATTTTTGCGATTTGTTCACGAGCGTATGCACTAATTTCGTGTACACGTTTCATGTTTTGACGGCCTTTAGTCGCAACATATTGACGTGCCGCATCTAAAGACGCCATCAAGATTGTCGATGGAGATGTTGTATTCAGAACATTGATCATCTTTTGAATTTTGGCACGTTCAATAAACTTAGACTTCAGTAGTAACACTGAAGATTGAGTTAAAGAACCACCAGTTTTATGGAAAGATACAGAAGCCATATCAGCTCCGGCATCCATTGCAGAAACTGGACCAAGATCATCGAAGTAATAATGTGCTCCATGAGCTTCGTCACAGAGAACAACCATGCCTCTTTCGTGAGCGGCATCAACAATTTTTTTAAGATCAGTGACTGCACCAAAGTATGTTGGGTTGATCACGAACACTGCTTTTGCAGTTGGATAACGATGCATTGCTTTAATGTAATCATCAGCACTTGGTTGGTTGGCAATTTCAAGTTCCTTATCAAGTTCTGGCATAATGTAGACTGGTTTAGCACCACACAAAATGAGTGCGTTAACAATCGACTTATGAACGTTTCTTGGAAGGATGATTTTATCGTTGGTATGACAAGTTGCGAGAATCATAGCTAAGATTCCGCTAGTTGTTCCGTTAATTAAGAAGAAAGCTTTATCAGCATGGCACATTTGAGCCATCAGTTTTTGAGCATCTAAAAGGACTCCGGTTGGATTGGCTAAGTTATCCATTCCAATTGGAGCATTGATGTCGCAACGATAAAGTGACTCTCCAATAAAATCTTTGAATTTGTTTTGAACGTTTCCCATGTGGTGTCCTGGGACATCGAGAGGAAGAACGTCTTCAGATACGTATTTCTTTAACGCATCAAGATAAGGTGTTTTGTTCTGATCTAATTTCTTCATACGCCGATTATTTTAACAAATAGGTTTTATTTAGCAACTTTGAAATAAATTTCAATAAAGAGAAATTATATCTTTTGATTATTTAATAAATTGTGAATGTTTGAGTTTTGCAAAAATAATCATAGAATTGCTAATGATTTTCGAAAATACACGCATTTTTTATCGCGTATTTTTAGGATTTTTCTATAATAATGGGTAAATGAAAAAGATTTGGGAATATATCAAACAATACCGAATTCGTTTCTGCTTCTTAGGTGGATTATTTTTATTATTCTTCATTCTTTTTGGCCTTCGTTATATCACCGCTGTGTCTGAATTTTGGACAACTTCGATAGGGCGTGCTTATCAAACCGTTATCGGATTTATAACCTCTCTAATTCCAATCTCGTTTTTAGAATTATTTATCCTTGCGACAATTGCATACATTGTTTGTTGGATTGTTTTCTTTGTCTTAAAGACAAAACGAGAAGGTTTTAAGAAGAGTTCTGTTAAAATTGTGAACCTGTTCGTAGTCTTGTTTTCTGTTTTAACTATTTACATGGGCACTGCTGGTATGGCGTACCACCGCAAACCTTTAGAGTTGAATTTAAGAGACACATCCGTAGTTAACGAAGATGATTACTATGATATTTCAATGTGGGCGACAGAAAAATTAAATGAGTGTGTTGCCCAACTAGAATTCGATGAAAATGGGTCAGTCAAACGCCCTTATTCTAACTCAATTCTTTACGACAAAATTAAAAAAGAATATACGAAAATTGATGGGAATTATTTAACAAAATTCACAGCAAAACCCAAACAATTATTTATTTTTGGATGGCTTTATACAGAGATGAATATTTCTGGCGTTTCCTTCCTTCCAACAGGAGAAGCAAACTACAACCAAAATGTTCCAAACCTAGACATTCCTTTTGTCATTGCTCACGAGATTGCTCACACAAAAGGAGTAATGAGTGAAGATGAAGCAAACAACCTTGCGATGTACGTCTGCATGAACTCAGACGATCCTTATCTACAATATTCCGCGTTATGCAATGCTTATGAATCAATTGAACCAATGGCAATGACAGTCAATGATGATTCTAAGTTAAATGATTTCTTTAATGCGCTTGATGAGAAAGTTTGGAACGACTTTTTATATTCAAATGATTTCTGGTCCAAACATACATTCTTCAAAGATGTTTCAGAATGGTTCAATAATTTGTATTTAAAAATCTTTGGTAGCCAAACCACAGATGCTTATATTGATCACACTGACAGTGAAGTTGTCATCATAGATGATGAACCGAAATTTGTTCTTAATTCTTTGTCTCCGTATCAAGAGATAGTCGTTGACTACTGGTTAAAAGAAAACGGTCACTAGGACCGCTTACTTTGAGATTGAATCGATATATTCTGTTTCAACCTTAACATCGAGTCGAGGGAAGAGTGCTGCTCCTTTCTCGACTTTTAATTTTGCATATGGGCAGAACTGATGAATGACTTCGTATTTTTGAAGTTCCTCAGGAACACCAAATGAAGCATAAACTTTTGGTGCGCTTTCAACTAATACTGGAGAGAGGAGTCTCGTGCAAACCAAAATGGTATTTGTTAAGACGGCCATTACATTTCCAAGTTCATCAACCTTGCCTTCTTTTGATAAAACCCATGGTTGAGTTTCTTCGATATATTTGTTGGCAACATTGAGCAACTCAACAACACAATCTAATGCTTCAGTTGGCTTTAAATCATCCATCAAAGCTTCGTATTGAGAAATCGTTTTTTCCGTCAAAACTCGAATATTTTCCTCTTTTTCGCCAGGATTTTTGAGTTCTGGAACAACGCCTTCGAAATATTTTGTAATCATTGAAACTGTGCGAGAAATAAGGTTTCCATAATTGTTTGCAAGATCAGTATTTGTGCGTTCAGCAAAGAGTTCCGATGAGAATCTGCCATTTGTTCCGAAAGCAAATTCTTTAGCTAAGAACCATCTCACCGCATCAACTCCATAACGTTCAATTAATGGAATTGGTGAAACAACATTACCACGAGATTTAGACATCTTTTCGCCATTAAGATCAAGCAAACCATGAACGAAAACACGGTCTGGCATTCTTAAACCAAGTCCTTTTAAGAACATTGGCCAATAAATAACATGGAAACGAGAAATATCGGCTCCAACAATATGAACAATTTCACAATCTGGATCTTCCCAGAACTTTTTAAATAAAGAGTCATCTTTTGAATCATAACCTAAAGCGGTAATGTAATTGGTTAGAGCATCTAACCAAACGTAGATAACATGTTTTGGGTTTTCTCTAATTTGAATTCCCCAGTCAAAGGAAGTTCTTGAAACACATAAGTCATCAAGACCTTTGTTAATAAATGTATTCATCATCTCGTTTTTACGAGATATTGGGAGAATAAATTTTGGATTTTCATCCATTAATTTCATTAAATCAGGAAGATATTTCTGCATCTTAAAGAAATAGGCTTCTTCGCTGTCTTTATGAACTGGACGATGGCAATCTGGACAAAGATGTTCTTCGCCAACTTGAGTTTCGGTCCAGAACGATTCACAAGGTGTACAATACCAGCCTTCGTATTTCCCGAGATAAATATCATCATTCTTTAAGAAATGAGAAAAAATATCTTGAACAACTCTTGTGTGACGCTCTTCTGTAGTTCGAATAAAATCATCATTAGAAATACGCATTGCTTTCCATAAATCTTTGAATTTTGCAGCGATTTCGTCCACATATTGTTGTGGAGTTACTCCTTTTTCGGCAGCTTTTTTCTGGATTTTTTCCCCGTGTTCATCGGTGCCTGTTAAGAAATAAGTTTCTACACCACGCATTCTTTTATAGCGTGCTAAAACATCGCACAGAGTCGTGCAATATGCGTGTCCAATATGCGCTTCCGCGCTTGGATAATAAATTGGTGTAGTAATATAGAACTTGTTTTTCATATGAGGTACTCCTTGTTCGGTTTATTAACTACATACCGCAAATCGATCTTGTTGTTTCGTTTGTGGCTCCCCATATCTTACATGCGTATTCTGGGTGATCAATAAATGGGTTTCTGTTTCCTTGAAGATATTCTGCTCCTGAGTTTCTTCGTTGTTCTCTATCAAGAACAGGGTATTGAAGATTCCATTTGAGCATATCAGAGAGTTTTCCCATAAGATTGTCTCTGTTACTGTTACTTGTCTGATGATATTCGGATTCAATTAGTGACAATTTTGATTCAGCAACAACACAGTAGAAAATTATTCTTGCAGAATCTCCTCTATATGTTTCGTCACCAAAATCTTCCTCAGCAGGATCCCATCCATAAGTTCCATCGCACTTTCCCTCAACATAAAAGGAATTTCCTCTTGATCCGTTCTCTTCAGGAATTGTTGGGCGCGGCATATGAATATCGTCTTCAACAAGGTTTCCGCCATGACTCTTAGGCCAAACGTGTTCTCGATTAAACGATGTCATTGTGTTTCCACTGTAAAATGACACTATTTTTGTGCCGTAAGGTTGCCCATTTTGATCATATTGAACTGTTGATGGATCATAATCTGTATACTTGAAAGCTTTTGTTGATGTGGTTCCCATTCCATCATAAGTGACTTCTGTATGTTTCTTAGTTTTGTTTAAACTTTGAAGGGCTTTTAATAAATCATTGCCTTCTAAGGAATTCGAAATTGAAGCATAGTATGTATTGTCGATTGGTGTTGTGCCAGATGAACTAGATGGCGGCACCTCCGAAGAACTACTAGATGGAGGAGTAACCGAGATAGAAGGAGGTTCTTGGGATGATGAAGGTAGAACGACGGATGATGGCTGTTCACTACTAGATGAACTTGGTTGTGCTGAAGTAGAAACAGGTGGTTGAGCCGTCGTTACAGTTGAAGAACTTGCTTCAGAAGTTGGTGTGCTTGCAGATGAAACAGGCACAGAACTTGTTCCTTCTATAGTTCCTTCGCTTGTAGATTCTTTTGATGTCGGATTTTTGCTTGTAGGATTAGTTGTTGTTTTTGAAGACACCAAAGATTCGGAACTATCCGGTATCGATGAGTGTCTCTTGACTTTCTTCTTGGAGGTAGTCGTACAACCGCTGATTGTTAAGGCAACAAGCGCAATTAAAAGACCCAATTCATTTCTTTTCATATTTCAATTATATACTTTACTTTTTATTTTATAAACTCTCACTTATAAATAGATTATTGATGAATAAAAAAACCGTCGTTTTGACGGTCATTTAATTTTAAATTTTACTTAATGCCGTATTTCTTATTGAAACGATCAACACGGCCATCGGCAGCAACGAAGCGTTGTTTGCCAGTGTAGAATGGGTGACAATTGGCACAGGTATCAACCTTAATGTCTTTTCTTGTGCTGTGGGTTTTGAATTTGCTACCACAGGAGATGCATGTCACTTCTACTTCGTAAACTTGTGGGTGAATGTCTTTTTTCATAAATCTTTAACTCCTTCTGCCTTAGGGCTCATGTGGCTCCTAAAGAAAGTTGCTCGTTAATAATAACAATGCGAAAAGTTAAAATCAACAAATAAAAAGAATAATTCTTTTCTTTTCTAAATAAGTCTAGGTCAATATAATTGTGATTACGGAGGTAAAATCATGCCTAGTAAATCAGCTTATTTAAGTATATTAAATACTGCTTTATCCACTGGTGGAGACTATGCAGAAATCTATATCGAAG
>CAMGZN010000014.1 GCA_946183335.1 uncultured Caryophanales bacterium
CTTCTGATGAACGACGCATTGTTCACAATGCCCTCTCCGAATTCTCTCACATTAAAACAGAGTCTTCTGGTGAAGGCCATCGTCGTGCCGTCACAATTAAATACGTTGATTAATAGAGATTTTATATCTCTATTTTTCTTAAATTATGGAAACGATCGTCGCATTAGCTAGCGCACCTATGAAGAGTGCCTTATCCATCATCCGTCTTTCCGGGGACGATTGTTTTCAAATTGTTTCAAAAGTTTTTTCTAAAGACATTTCAAAATGTAATAAAAGAGCTGTTCATTTTGGTTTCATAAATGACGGTCGTAAAAAGATTGATCAAGTAGTTTTAATTACTTACATCGCTCCACATTCCTTTACCGGAGAAAACTCCGTTGAAATCATGTGTCACGGTTCGATGTTAATTGTTAACGAGATTATCACAGTCTTAATCCAAAACGGGGCTAGAATGGCTGTTAATGGTGAGTTTTCATCACGTGCTTATCTCAATGGCAAAATGGATTTAATCCAAGCTGAAGGCATTAACGACATGATTAATGCAACAAGCGAAGAAGCAAAGGATATGTCGATGTTTGCTTTAACTGGTGAAACATCAAAAATTTTCCTGCCAATTCGGCAAAAAATAGGAGAATTGCTTGCGAAAATTGAAGTAAATATTGATTATCCGGAATATGAAGATATTGCCGATATTAGTAAACAAGAAGTCATTTCTGTGTGTTCTCAAATCAAAGCTGATCTCGCTGATTTAATTAAGGTTGGTGAAAGAAATCGCGTTTATCACGAAGGCGTTAAAGTAGCGATTGTTGGAAAGCCAAATGTTGGCAAGTCCTCACTTTTAAATGCGTTAATTGGCGAAGATAAAGCGATTGTGACTGAGATTGCCGGAACAACAAGAGATGTTGTGGAAGGACGCTTTAATTTAAATGGGGTCCCTGTATATCTTTATGACACTGCAGGACTGCATGAATCAGAAGATAAAATTGAACAAATTGGAATAAGTAAAGCTAAAGATGTTATTACTAAAGCTGACTTAGTTTTGTTTGTTGTTGATAATACTGGAATTGATAACAATTTGTTTAATCTTATCAAAGATAAGAAACATCTATTAGTCTTTAACAAAGCTGATATCTTAAAAGTCCAAGATGGACATAGTATTTATGTCTCGGCGATAAAACATGATATTAAGCCATTACTTGATGGAATGGTTAGAATGTTGGAGATTGATGAAATGAGTGTTAAACCATCGTTTACAAACACTAGACAGATTGGTTTATTGAAGAATATTGTTGGTCAAATTGACATTGCAATTCGTGACGCTCAAGCTAACGAACCATCTGACTTAATTTCAGCAAGTTTGATGATTGCATACAACTACTCTTTAGACCTTTTAGGCGAGAGTAATAAGAATGATTTAACAGACGAAATCTTTTCGAGATTTTGTGTTGGAAAATAAGATGATTGATTCACATTGTCATATTAATGATGTGTCATTTAAAGACAATCCTGCAGAATACGTAAAATTGGCAAAATGTGCAGGAATTGCAGAGTTTTTGGTTGTCGGTTACGATGAAAAATCCTCGAGAATTGCTGTAGAAATTGCTAAGAATTTTCCCGAATGCTTTGCTGCTGTTGGGATCCATCCATCTGACGTAAAACGCATGGAAAAAGGCGATTTAGAATCCATTGAAAAGATGGCGCAAGATGATCGTGTTTTAGCTATCGGTGAAATCGGATTAGATTACTATTGGGATAAAGAAGAATCGGTTCAAGAACAGCAAAAAGAATTCTTCATTAAGCAAATTGATTTAGCAAACAAACTAAATAAACCAATTTCAATTCATTGTCGTGATGCATACGAAGACTGTTATCAGATTTTAAAAGCTCATCCAGTTAAAAAAGGTGGAGTAATGCATTGTTATGGTGGCTCGCCTGAGATGGCTCAACTATTTATCAAACTTGGATTTGTTTTAGGGTTTGGCGGAACATTAACTTTCAAGAACGCACGCAAACCTAGAGAAGTTTTAGAATCAATTAGCTCAAATGACTATATTTTGGAAACTGATGCTCCATATTTAGCACCAGATCCATATCGCGGAAAACAAAACCACTCTAAATATTTGTACCTAGTTCGCGACAAGATTGCCGAAATAAAAGGTGTTTCATTAGAAGAAGTAGATCGTCAAAGCACAGAAAACTTCAATCGTATTTTTAGATGAAAAAGAAAATTAATGGAATAATTGTAGTCGAAGGTAAAACAGACGTTGAATTGCTGTCTTCGTATATTGATGCTGAGTTTGTGATTACCAATGGTTCAGCTATTGATGAGAAGACAATTAACTATCTTAAAAGTGTTAATAGAGACATTTATGTTCTTACTGATCCCGACTTTCCAGGAAAAAAGATTCGAGATGAATTAAGTCAGAATATTCTTAACCTCAAACACGTATTTATTAAGAAAGAGAATTCAATTAAACACGGAAAGGTTGGAGTGGCAGAAGGAAATATCGAGGAAATCTTGCTTGCAATCGACAATGCATACATAGAAAAAGAAGAACCTAAAGGAAATCTCGCAATGTCTGATCTTAATGAATTAGGTTTAATTGGAGAAAAAGACAGCAAACAAAAAAGAGAAGAAATTTGTGAAAAGTTAAACCTCGGTTTCTGCAACGCAAAGACATTTTTAAAGAGATTAAACAACAACTGTGTCAGCAAAGAAGAATTAAGAAATTATGTTAGATAAAACAAAGTATTTTGAGGAAGTGAAATCTTACAAATTGATTGCGAATAAGTCGCTTGGTCAAAATTTTTTGGTAGATTCTAACATTGCTGAGAAAATTGTTAAAAAATTAGAGTTAAAAGACGACGATAACACCATAGAAATTGGTGCTGGACTAGGATCTCTTTCCTATTTTCTGGCTCAGGAAAAAGGGGTAAAAACTTTAATCGATGTGGATGAAAAAATGTTGGCGTATTTGCAAGGAAAATTCAAAAATATACAAGAATTGCACGTGAAAAGAGAGAATATTTTAAAATCAGATTTAAGTGTATATTCAAAAATTATTGGTAATCTTCCTTACTATATTACGTCTGGAATTATTGAGCATATTGTTCTTAATGCGGCAAACGCAAAAAAAGTTGTTCTGATGTGCCAAAAAGAAGTCTATCCAAAGCTAACAAAAGCTAACATTAGCCCGCTTTCTATCATGCTTAATTATGTCTCTGATATTTCTATGCCAATGAATGTTTCAAGGAACTCGTTTACTCCGGTTCCACATGTCGATTCTGTCGTATTTGAACTCGTTCCAAACGAGAACATTAAGAACCCAAACAATAAAGAAGTTTATAAGTTAATGTGCAAACTCTTTTTGCACCGAAGAAAAAACATTTTAAATTGTTTATCTAGTGTTTGTTCTGGCAGAGAAGAAGCTAAATCTGTATTGGAAAGATGTGGATTAAGCGAAAAACTTCGTCCGGAACAATTAAAAATAGAAGATTTCCAAAAACTATACGAGGTATTGAAGTCGTAATCGCGACTTAATAGAATATTAACGATGTATATCAAAGCTTACGCGAAAATTAACGTCTATTTAGATGTATTAAAAAGAAGAGAAGATGGATATCACGATTTAGATATGGTGATGCTTCCTTTGGAACTACACGATTCAATCGATTTTGAACATGTCCCTTTTCTAAATGACTGTTATGTAACCTGTGATCATGTTGATTTACAAGAAACAAAATACAATTCCATTAATCTCACTCTTAAAGAGATGAAGGAAAAATACAAAATTGAGAAGAATTTCTCTGTTTTAGTGCACAAGGAAATTCCAATTAGTGCTGGATTAGGTGGTGGAAGTTCAAATGCAGCTGCAACAATTCGCGCAATTGATGAAATTTGTAAACTTCATCTTCCTCTAGAGGAACAATTAGCTTTAGGCAAGAAAATTGGAGCAGATGTTCCTTTCTGTATCATTAATAGGCCAGCGCATGTACAAGGCATTGGCGAAAAAATAGAATTAATTGAATTAAAAAAGAGATATCACGTCTTACTTGTTAAGCCAAGTTTGGGTCTTTCGACGAAATTTGTGTTCGAAGAATCGGATAAAGATTCATATGAACATGGTAGTGTTGATGATGTGATTACTGCTCTAAAGACTGGTGATGATAAATTGCTTGAGAAATCAATGTTTAACGGACTTGAAAAGACATCAATTCGCTTAGTTCCAGAGATTCAAGACGTGAAAAACCGTCTAAAAATGGAAGGATTTAAACTTGTGATGATGTCCGGATCGGGAAGTTGTGTTTTTGCTCTTACCGATGATGCTAAATTAGCGTCTCAAAAGTTCCATTTATTAGAAAAAGAAGGATACGAAGTCTATTTAACGAAGACTTTGAAGATAAAATAATGCTCTACATTCGT
The DNA here is from genome assembly GCA_946183335.1 of uncultured Caryophanales bacterium. Lineage (GTDB taxonomy): Bacteria > Bacillota_I > Bacilli_A > RFN20 > CAG-826 > Fiminaster. Next base: position 4,424 of record CAMGZN010000014.1, read on the forward strand.
TGCTATAACAAAAATGTCTATATTGATGATGAATTAGTGGGTTACATTTCCCCAGACGGAGACATGTTTGCTCAAGGTCATAAGTTCGGTTCATTATCACCTGATGGAGACATCTATATTCAAGGAGAATGGGTTGGTTATATTGAAGATAATGACGAAATAATTATCCGTGATGAACCAGCTGGATTTGTCTCCTCTCAAAACGATTTATGTTTTAAATCTAAAGCCCTAATGAGAAAAGAAAATTATTAGGGTTTTGTAAAAAATATTCAAGAATTGCATGAAAAAAAGATCCCTGACGAATCAAGGATCTTTTTGTTTCGTTAATGACTATTTTTTGTGACGAATAGCAGCTTGAGCAGCAGCTAAACGAGCAACAGGCACACGGAATGGTGAGCAGGAAACATAGTCAAGACCGGCTCTGTGGTAGAAGTCGATGGAGTTTGGTTCACCACCTGTTTCACCACAGACACCAATGTGGAGGTCCGGTCTTGTCTCACGTCCAGCTTTAACGGACATATTGATAAGTTTGCCAACACCACGTTGATCGAGTGTCTTAAATGGATCTTCTTCTAAGATCTTAGCACCATAATAATCTGGTAAGAACTTAGCAGCGTCATCGCGGCTGAATCCGAATGTCATTTGTGTTAAGTCGTTTGTACCAAAGGAGAAGAATTCGGCTTCTTGAGCGATTTCATCAGAGAGTAATGCTGCTCTCGGGATTTCGATCATTGTACCGACATGGTATTTCATCTTCACGCCTGCTTCTTTAATGAGATTATCAGCGGTTTCGCAGATGATCTTCTTCACGAACTTAAGTTCTTTAACTTCGAGTACGAGTGGTACCATGATTTCTGGTTCAACTTTGATACCCTTCTTTGACACAGCGATAGCGGCCTTAATAATAGCTTCGGTTTGCATTTCGCAGATTTCTGGATATGAAACAGCTAAACGGCAGCCACGGTGACCCATCATTGGGTTGAATTCGTGTAAGTATTCGATACGAGCCTTAACTTCTTCAACTGTACGACCAGTTGCTTTAGCAAGTTCTTCAATCTTATCTTCTTCTTGTGGAAGGAATTCGTGTAGAGGTGGATCGAGTAAACGAACGTTAACATTGAGTCCTTCCATGGTTTCGTAGAGGGCTTCAAAGTCACTTTGTTGCATTGGTTCGAGTTCAGCTAATGCAGCTCTTCTTTCTTCGACAGTATCAGCAAGAATCATTTTTCTCATAGAGAAGATTCTGTCTTTGTCAAAGAACATGTGTTCGGTACGGCATAAGCCGATACCTTCAGCACCGAATTCACGGGCTTGTTTGGCATCTCTTGGAGTGTCGGCGTTTGTACGAACCTTTAAGGTACGGGCAGCGTCAACCCATTTCATGAGACGTCCGAAGTAACCAGAACTGAGGTCTGGCATAACTTTCTTGATGGAACCAAGGTAGACTTTACCAGTGTTACCATCGAGAGATAATTCGTCTTTATCGGTGTAGACTTTACCATCAATGGTAATTGTACGAGCTTCTTCATCAATAAGAGCTTCTTTACAACCACAGACGCAGCATTTACCCATACCACGGGCAACGACGGCGGCGTGTGAAGTCATACCACCACGCATTGTAAGAATACCTTCAGCAGCGACCATACCAACAATGTCTTCTGGACTTGTTTCGGCACGAGCTAAGATAACTTTTTCTCCATTAGCATGACGTTTTTCAGCTTCCTCAGCAGTGAAGGCAATCTTACCTGTACCAGCACCTGGGCCAGCAGCTAAACCTTGAGCGATTTCTTTAGCTTTGGCTAAATCATCTTTATCAAAGTTAGGAAGAAGGAGTTTGTCGAATGACACTGGGTCAATACGTAAGACAGCCTCTTCTTCGGTGATTAAACCTTCGTCAACGAGATCGCAAGCGATCTTAAGCGCAGCAGCAGGTGTACGTTTACCATTACGTGTTTGTAAGAAGTAGAGTTTTCCGTCTTCGACGGTAAATTCCATGTCTTGCATATCGCGGTAGTGGTGTTCCATTAATTTAATGGTCTTAACGAATTGTTCGTAAACTTCTGGCATACGTTTCTTGAGTTCTTCAATATGAAGAGGAGTACGAATACCAGCAACAACGTCTTCACCTTGTGCGTTTGGTAAATATTCAGCTGAGATTTTATTTTCACCTGTACCTGGGTTTCTTGAGAAAGCAACACCAGTACCAGATGTTTCACCCTTGTTACCAAAAGCCATTGATTGGACGTTAACGGCGGTACCCCATGAATATGGGATGGAGTTCATCATACGATAAACGTTTGCACGTGGGTTATCCCATGAACGGAAGACTGCTGTAACAGCTTCGAGTAATTGAACTTTTGGATCAGATGGGAATTCTTCGTTGAATGTTTTCTTGTAGTAAGCTTTATAAGCTTTAACAAGTTCTTTTAATTGTTCGGCTGTAACTTCTGTGTCGAGTTTATAGCCATTCTTTTCCTTGAGTTCATCTAACATCTTATCCATTTCGGTACGCGGATGTCCTTTGGCGATGTTTGTGAACATAAGGATGAAACGACGGTAGCTATCATAAGCAAATCTTTCGTTTCCTGTTTCTTTCGCTAAAGCAGCAACTGTAACATCATTTAAACCGAGGTTTAAGATGGTGTCCATCATGCCTGGCATTGAGACTCTAGCACCAGAACGGACAGAAACGAGAAGTGGGTTGTGATCTCCACCGAAATTCTTTCCGGTTTCTTTTTCGACTTCTGCGATGTGCGCATAGATGTCATCAACGATTTCTTTAGGAAGTTTTTTACCACTGTCATAGTAAAGGTTACAAGCTTCTGTTGTAATGGTGAATCCTTGTGGAATTGGTACACCAATGCTGGTCATTTCAGCAAGACCAGCACCTTTACCACCTAACAACTCTTTGCCTAAACCATGGGCTTCTTTGAAGTTGTAGATGTACTTTTTTGCCATATTATTCCTCCTAAGCGACAATAATATGTGTTTTAACACACGTATATAGATTACACGCGTTAAGAAAAGCCCGCAAACACTTTATTTTGAAATCGGTTTCAAAAGTTGTGATAAAATAGCAAATATGAACGAAAAATTAATCTTAACAATCGATTTTGGAACTCAGTCAGTTAGAGTAGGTCTTTTTAACAAGAAAGGTGATGTTGTTGACCTAGTCAAAAAGTCATATGAGCCACCTTATTTTAGTCAAAAACCAGGCTATGCTGAACAGGATCCAAATTACTACTACAAGAAAATGTGTGAAGCCACAAAAGAAATTACTTCAAATAACAAAGATAAACTTCAGGATATCATCGGCATTAACATGTGTTGCTTTAGAGACTCTGTTGTACCATTAGATAAGGACAACAAACCTCTTCGTCCGGTCATTCTTTGGTTAGATGAAAGAAGAGCAAAAGGTTTAAAGAAGTTATCTGCCGTTTCAAGAGCTATTTTCAAAATTGTTGGTATGGGACCAACTATTGAATTGAACTTAAAACGTTCGATGAGCCGTTGGATCCAAGAAAATGAACCAGAAATTTGGGCCAAAACTGATAAATTTATGATGTTATCAACGTATATCACGTTGTTACTCACCGGTAGATATGCTGATTCTCCATGCGCTCAAGCTGGGCACCTTCCAATCGATTTTAAGAAAGGTGTTTGGTACAAAAAGGCCGAAAAACATATGAAAGGTCAGATTTTCAATGTTGAAAATAAGAAACTTTGCGAACTTGTACCAGTTGGTGGCGTTATTGGCACAATCACCGAACAAGCTGCAAAGGATACAGGTCTTCCATTAAGATTAATTATGTTCTCTGGTGGTTCTGATAAGTCGGCTGAAACACTTGGACTTGGTGTAATCGATGATAAAAGTGCATCAATTTCCTATGGAACAGCTTGCACAGTCGAAGTTCCAATTAAGAAATATAAAAGTGCCGAACCATTTTTACCATCCTATCCAGCAATCGTGCCTGGGTACTATAACTTAGATGTCCAAGTTTATCGTGGATATTGGATGTTAAACTGGTTTGCTCGTGAATTTGCCGGAAATTTAGCTAGCGTTGAGAAAAAAGTTCAAGCACAAGTTAAATTAGAAGAATTAAATGATGAAATGATGAAGATTGAACCCGGATGTAATGGTCTTGTTCTTCAACCATATTGGGGACCAGGACTTAGAAGACCATTGGCAAAAGGCGCAATTATCGGATTTTCTGAAACTCATACAAAAATTCACTTCTATCGCGCAATTATTGAAGGTATCGCATACTGTTTGCGTGAAGGATTGGAGTTATTCGAGAAGAAGAGACTTCATCACAAGATTGAAAGAATCAGAATCTCTGGTGGTGGATCAAATAGCCCAGCCATTTGTCAGATTACAGCAGACATTTTTGGTCTCCCAGTTTCTAAGGTTCAGACCGGTGAATGTTCATCTCTTGGTGTAGCCATCGCTGGCTTCCTTGCTGCAGGTGAATTTAAGTCCGTTGAAGAGGCCGTTGGGAGCATGGTTCATCAATCTGCCGAGTTCCTTCCAAATGAAGAGAACCATAAGAAGTATGATTACTTGTTTAGACATGCTTATATGAAGATGTATCCACGTCTAAAAGACATCTATAAAGACATAAAAACTTACGCTGATAAAAATTAACAAAAACAAAAATAGTTAGCACCACTTAGCGAACTATTTTTTTAATGAATATTTGCATCAAATTATCAACAGGGTAAATTTCAATTTTATAGGACTTTTGCAGTAGTTTTTTCAGCAAAACTCCATTAATTTGACCTATATAAATTCCTGCTATATCATCGGGTTTGCCAGCAACAATTTGCCCACTTTTTTGCCCGTTTTTAATTATGTCATATAGTTTACTTTTGAAGCCATTTTTATCATCGTCATTGATGACCAAATAGAGCATCGGAATATCGTCGCCTTTTAACTTAGATAAAATAGAGTTCACGTTATTTAAAATCTGATAAATCGAATCAATTGGAGAACCATTATCAACAACTTTTAAAGCTGATTGTTTAAGTGAGGTGAAAGCATCTAATTTTTTGATATTAAATAAGACGTTATTTGCGTCTCGAAAGTAGTGGTAAAGTAGGCCGTGAGAACATTTTGCTTTCTCACAGATCATATCGACAGAAACCTTATCGTTATAAAGAGCAAACAATGGCAAAGCAGCAGAGAAAATTGATTGTTTTCTCTCATCTTTAATTAGTTTGTTAACTTCACTTGTTCTCGGCATTTTGTGTTTCGCTTTCTGGATGTTTTCTTACGTAAACAACAATTAAATATGAAACAAACAAACCAACGATTAAGAAGATTGGAGCAAGAATGTAATCTAAAGTGTTTAGACTTGTTTTTAAATAGTTGAACATTTGATCATTAACAAATATTGCGATAATTGATCCAACTAAAAATCCTAAAACAACAAAATTTGTTGCTCGGGCATGTTTTTCAAAAAGACGCTTCATTGTTTTACTAAATACAATAAAGCCAAATAAAACACCAATTGCGAATGTAAATAATCTTAAAATTGACCATCCAGGTTGTTCTGGGATTTGTTTAACAAGATTCAGAATCTTGTCATAAAAACCAATAACCATTAAAAGCATTGATCCAGAGAATCCAGGAACAATTAATCCTGTTGATGAAATAATTCCAACACCTAATAGAATTGGGTATAGATACCAATCATTATTACTAAACATTCCTTGAACTGAAGCATTTAAATTAAAATGAATTGATAATAACCCAAATCCAACAACAATGATAAAACCAACTATTTCAAAGACTATGTCTTTCCAATTTAATTTTTGATCTGTTACCTTGTCTATAATGCTTGGCACAGAACCTATCATAAAGCCCGCGAACAAACACACGATAGCGAGCATGCAGTGTTCAAAAGCTAAAGTAATTGGAAAATATAAAGCAGCAACAGCAAGTATTGCCCCAATTCCAAATGGAATTAAGATAGCAAGATTCTTCCAAAATAGTTTTGATAAGAGCTTATCGACTGCTGTAACGATCTTTTTAAATGCGCCAGTAACAAGCGCGATTGTGCCACCAGAAATTCCTGGAACAATTACGGCACAACCAATTCCAGCGCCAACCGCCCCATCTTTTAAAGTTTCTTTAACTTTTGAATTCATGTTTGTAATTGTAGCATACTTGCAAAATATTTGTGATATAATCACATCGTTATGAAATTAATTGTTGGTTTAGGAAATCCGGGTAAAGAATATGAGAATACCCGCCACAACTGTGGTTTCAAAGCAATTGAAACTTATGCTGAAATGGCACAAGTTGATTTTAATCGCGAAGATTTTAAAGGAAGATATGCCAAATTCAAACTTGATGACGAGGATATCATCCTTTTTGAGCCATTAACTTATATGAATTTATCTGGCGAGGCCGTCCAACAAATCGTTTCGTTCTTTAAGATTCCTGTTGAAGACATTGTAGTAATTTATGACGACATGGCAATTAAACCAGGAGAGATTAGATTGCGTCTTTTTGGTTCTAGTGGTGGACATAATGGTATCCAAAACATTATCAACTGTTTAGGAACACAGGAAATTAAACGTATTCGAATCGGGATTGGAGAGCCTTCTTTTGATCCGATTAATTATGTCCTCGGAAAACCAAGCAAAGAAGAGCAACCACTCATCGATAAAGGTATAGAAAATGCCGCTTTAGCAATACGAGAGTATTTGCTGAAAGATTTTAATGCAGCCATGTGCAAATATAACGGAGGTAAATCTGCTGACTAATAAACTTATTGACTATGTTTTAAACTCCAAAGCCGCTACCTCCCTTCTTGAGAAAAAAGGGAATTTTGTCGTTGGAGACACAACAGGAATTTCACTGTTATTTTCAGCAATTTTCTCAAAAAAGCCTGGCAAATACTCAATAATTTGCCCAAATTTATATAATGCTCAAAAGGTCGCAGATTTTATTTCTTCTATCATTGGAGAAGACAATGTTATGTTATATCCAGGTGACGATCTGCTAAGGAGTGATTTGGTCACGTCATCAAAAGAATTTTTAGCTCAAAGATTGTATGTTTTGAATGAAGTTCAGAAAAGAAAAAACTTTATTTTGGTTACTCACGCAACAGCAGTAATCTCGCCTATTCCGAATCGCGTTGAATTCGCTCAACATTCGCGTCATTTAAGAATTGGCGACCATATTGAAATTAGCGATTTAAAACAGTTAGCAATTAGTTCTGGATATACTCGAGTAAATAAGATTGACCAATCACTTCAATTCGCTCACAGAGGAGATATTTTTGATATCTTCTCTATTAATTATAACTATCCAATTAGAATCGAATTTTTTGACGATGAAATTGAAAGTATTCACTTCTTTGATATTGCATCTCAATCATCGAAAGAAGCATTAGAAGAAATTGATATTTTGCCAGCCACTGACTGTTTGTTTACAGATCTTGAATTAAGCGAATTTAAGCAGAAGATGGATAAGCAATTGGCCAAAGACCAAGAAGAGCTTGGAGATGAACTTGGTGAAAAACTTTTAGAAAACTTCAATCGTGATTTAGAGCGTATTGAAAATAAAGTTTATAATCCAAGAACTTATAAGTATTTGAATTCTATTAAACAACGCTCTTGTAGCATCTTAGACTATTTTGATTCAGATATTGTTTTCATTAACAACAAGAAACAGTTTGATATTGCATTAGAGTTTTCACTTAAAGAAGAAAGAACATATCTTCGTGAGATGTTTGAACATGGAAATTTACCATCACATTTGGAAATGTATGATGATATTGATCATGTACTTAAATTTCAAAAAACTGTTTTATCTAGTTCTTTGTTTAAAGAGCACGTTGATGATGTTGAATTTGATATAAAACCACTTGTTTTTAACAAGGCAAATATTCCATCATTGCAATTGATTATTGAGTCATATTTACCGCTCGCAAAAAAGACAATTTTCTGTGTGTCTAACACGCAACAATACAACATTGTTAAAGAATTTTTGGATGAAAGGAAAATTGCTTATGAAAAACTAAAATCCATAGCAATTCCAGAAAAAAATGTGGGAATTGCAATATTTTCATTGGATGAAGGTTTTGAGTTTTCTGATGAAAAAATCTTCTTTATTTCCTCTCGTGAATTATTCGGATTCCAAAGCCATTCTTCTCGATATAGTTCCAAGTTTAAAGAGGGCATAATTCTTAAAAACTTTGATGATTTGAAACCAGGCGACTATGTTGTACATGAATTTTATGGAATTGGCCAATTCTTATCCATTGAAACCATTGAAGTTGATGGCATTCATAGAGACTTTTTGCACATTCAATACGCTGGAACAGACAAATTATATGTTCCGTTGACTCAATTTAGACTCGTTCGTAAGTATGCGGGTCGTGAAGGGGCGCAACCAAGGCTTTCTCATCTTAATTCTAAGGATTGGGAGAAGACAAAGAAGCGAATTAAAGAGCGAGTTAATGAATTAGCCGACAGACTTTATCAACTTTACAGCGAAAGAGCGACTGCAACAGGATTTAAATTTCAAGAAGACGACCAATTACAAGCTGATTTTGAAAATGAGTTCCCATACGAATTAACAAAAGACCAAGAAACCGCAATTAAAGAGATTAAAGAAGACATGGAATCTGATCGAGTGATGGATCGTCTTCTTTGTGGTGACGTTGGGTTTGGGAAAACCGAAGTCGCGTTTAGAGCAATTTTTAAAGCTATTTCTTCCGGAAAACAAGCTGCGATTTTATGTCCTACAACTCTTTTAGCGCGTCAACATTATGAATTAGCTATTAATCGATTTGCGAATTATGGAGTAAAAATTGCCATCATTTCTAGATTAATTTCTGAAAAACAGCAGAAAATTTACATGAAACAGATTGCGAGCGGCGAAATTCATTTTGTTATTGGAACCCATCGTTTATTAAATAAAGATTTTGTGTTTAAGGATTTGGGATTATTGGTTGTTGATGAAGAACAACGTTTCGGCGTTGAACAAAAAGAACGTATTAAAGAGTTAAAAAGCAATGTAGATGTTTTATCTCTTAGTGCCACACCGATTCCGAGAACTCTGCAACTCTCTTTAATTGGTGTTCGTCCAGTTTCACAAATTACAACTCCTCCGGTAAATAGAAATGCTATTCAAACGTATGTTGCTCCTTTTAATAAAGGAATTGTAAAAGAGTTAATTGAAAGAGAGATTTCTCGAAAAGGACAAGTTTTTTATATTCACAATGCGGTATATTCAATCAATCAAACTGCAAACAGTATTCAAAGAGCAATTCCATATGCAAGAATTGGTGTTGTTCACGGACAAATGGATAAAGAAGACATCGAAGATGTCATGATTCGTTTCTATAATGGAGATATTGATGTTTTAGTTGCCACATCGATCATCGAAAACGGTATCGATGTACCTAACGCAAATTTAATTATTGTTGAAGACGCAGATCATTTTGGACTATCACAACTTTATCAAATCAAAGGTCGTGTTGGACGAGGAGATACAATTGCGTATGCGTATCTTTTCTATAACGAATATAAGCAAATTAATAAAAATGCTGAAAAACGCTTAAAAGCCATCCAAGATTTCGCGGAACTTGGGAGCGGATATAAAATTGCACAACGAGATTTAATGATTCGCGGTGCGGGTGATATTTTGGGTCCAGAACAAGCAGGATTTATTGATTCTGTTGGTTTAGATTTGTATTTAAAACTTCTTAAAGAAGTTATTGAAGAGAAAAAGACAGGTATTGTTCCTGAACCACCTAAACCAGTTACGTTGTTTAAAATTGATGCGTATATTCCTGAAGAATACGCTTCAAATGAAGATCGAATTCAGTTATACCAAGAAATTGAAAATGCTAAAGATGAGCATGATCTCAATCAAATTAAGCGACATGTTCGTGATGTGTATGGACGACTCCCAAAAGAGGTTGAGAATTTAATTGATAAAAGAAAAATTGATATTTATTTAACAGAAGAAGAGTTTGAAAAGACAAACGAGTACAACGATTGTATTGAGCTAGTTTTATCAACTAAATTTTCTGAACTTTCCGGAATTGGAAATGCACTTTTTGAAAGCTTACAACCATATTTAGACAAAATCGTTGTGACCTATTTACAGAAAGTTTTACGTATTAGACTAAAAAAGGAAGGGAATTGGATCAAAGATTTACAAGCCATTGTTGTTGTGATTAAAACTTTATATAACAAATTCTCGAAAAAACAAGGAAAATAGAACTATGAACTTGGATAAAAGTAAGAAATATGTTGTCGCATGTTCCTTTGGGCCAGATTCCATGGCGCTTTTAGACATGATGATTAAAGAAAACTATGACCTTGTTGTTGCTCATGTCAATTATCACAAAAGAAAAGAGTCTGATTTTGAGCAATCTTCTTTGATTGAATATTGTAAGAAATTTGAAGTTCCTTGTTGCGTTTTGGATAAGCGAGATTTAAAGCATACAGGTAATTTTCAGGAGTGGGCTAGGCGTTTGCGCTATCAATTTTTTAAAGAAGTTCTCCAAAAATATGGATGCGACGCAGTTGTGGTGGCTCACCAAGAAGATGATTTGATTGAAACATACCTCATGCAGTCCTCAAAAAAATCTTTCGTCGCGTCATATGGCATTGATCAGGAAACAACATTGTATGGAGTGAAAATTATTCGTCCACTTTTAGGTTTTACAAAGAAAGAATTAGAAAAATATGACATCGAAAACAGTGTTCCATATTCCGTTGATTGGACGAACCTCACAGATCTCTACACAAGAAACAAAATTCGACACGAAATTGTCGAAAAAATGAGCAAAGATGATCGAATTAAAATTAGGGAAAAAATCACAAAATTGAATGAACAAAAATTCAATAAAAATGAAACTGATTTATCTCAAAATATTTGGGAATTGCAAGAATTTTTACAGCAAAAACCAGAGATTTTGCTTTTACAAATTTCCAATAACTTACAAAAAAGAAACGTTTTTAAAAAACTCACAATCAAGTCAATCGAATCAATCAAAAAATCATTTGAGAGTGAACACGCAAATATTGCCCAAAAATTGGTTAAAAACATTCACTTGGTGAAGTCGTATTCGAAAGTTTATTTAATCGATTTTGACCAATTCAAAAAATATGAATATGAATTAGCAAAACCAGGAGATTTTAGCTTCGAATTTATTGAGTTTTCATTTAAAGACAGCGACAAAGACAGGAATATTTCAAAAGAGGATTTCCCTTTAACAATTAAGCCTGTTGGTGGTTCAGAGATTTATGCGATTTCTGACTACAATTGCGAAGTTCGTCGTTTATTTATCGATTGGAAAATGCCCAAATTTTTACGCGGATGGTGGCCGGGTATTTACAACAAAGATGGCAAGCTCGTATATATCCCTCGTTATAGAGAAACATATACAGATAATCACCAATCAAAATTAGTAATTAAGTATCCACAATTTTAAAAATAT
>CAMGZN010000015.1 GCA_946183335.1 uncultured Caryophanales bacterium
TTCGACTTAGACGAAACTGATCCACATGAAATTGAATCTGAAGCAGAACTACTTCCTTTAGGATATGAAAGAAAAGCAGTGGTTGTTGATCATTGCACATTTCTAGGTAATGGTGGCAATAAAGAACTTCGTGAAATTTTCTCTCGTCTAATTGAGAATTCGTCCGATGAAATCGACCTTATTTTAATTCATCGTAGTTCAACAATCGATGATAAATTACCACTTGTTCAAAACGTCAAAGAAAAAGGCCAAATCTTTAATTTTGTGAACTTAAAAAAAGAAGATTGGCCAGTCTTTATTAAAAAATATTTTAAGGATCATGATGTTGAAATTGAACCAGCCGCCATTAGCGAGCTAGCCTCTCGAGTGGATGGCGATTTATATCGATTTATGAATGAGGCTCAAAAACTTGTTCTTTACAAAGATAAGATTACTGTTGCGGATGTCGCTTTAATGGTTAACAAACCATTGGAAGATGATGTTTTTCAAATTTCCAATGCATTGATGCGTGGAGATAATGCCACAGCTGTTTCAATTTTCAGAGATTTACAAAAACTTGGCTCAAGAGCTACAGACACATTGATCCCAATGCTCGGAACACAATTTAGATTTATTTCTGAAGTGTGCTTTTTAGACGAAAAAGGCCTCGATAAAGGACAAATTGCAAAGCAACTTGGAACTTCTGAGGTCCGTGTTTCAATTGCGCTCAAAAACTCTCGTTATTTATCAAGAACAATGATTGCTCATGCTCTTGATGACTTATATCAACTCGATTACAACATAAAAAGCGGTCAAATTGACCGCTTCTATGGATTTGAATTATTTCTAATCAATTTTCCAAACTAATCTTTTATTTAACTGAGTTAACTAAACGTTGAAGATATGATTTTTTACGTGCAGCTGTATTGCGTGCATAAACGCCAGCTGTAACCGATTTGTCGATTAATTTGCAAGCAACAACAAGTTGTTTCTTAGCGGCTTCGACATCTTTCTTTTCAACAGCAGCAACGACTTTCTTGCTTTCTGTAGCGATACGGCTACGAATAGCAACGTTGCGTTGACGGCTGCGTTCATTTGTTTCAATACGTTTAATTTGTGACTTAATTTGTGCCATTTGTTATCTCCTATAAAAGATTCGCTCATAAGTTTAGCAAACTTACATTGAACTAACAACTATTTTTTCAACGAGATATGATTGTAAATCATTGATTGAATCAATATAATTGAGTTCATGAAACTAATTAGCGAATATCGAATTGTTTATATGGGCACCCCTCGTTTTAGTGCGCAAGTTCTCGAAGCGATGATCGAGGACGGCTTTAATATTGTCGGTGTTATCGCCCAAGAAGATAAGCCTGTCGGTCGCAAAAAAGTTCTTGAACCAGTCCCAACAAAGCAAGTTGCTCTTGCTCACAATATTCCTGTGTTTCAGCCTCATCGAATTCGTAAGGAATTTGAGTTCGTTAAAGACTTAAAACCAGATTTAATTTTAACAATGGCCTATGGCCAAATCATTCCACACGAATTAATTACGATTCCAAAATATGGTTGTTTGAATCTTCATGGTTCATTACTTCCAAGATATCGTGGTGCCGCCCCAATCCAGCGTGCAATTATGAATGGTGATCAGCAAACAGGCGTCACACTCATGGAAATGGTTGACGAGATGGATGCTGGAAAGATGTACGCTAAGGAATCTTGCCCTATCGAAGACAGCGACACAATGACATCCATGCAGCAAAAGATTGTTGAGTGTTCTGTAAAACTTGTTCGCGATCATCTTCTTGCCTATCTTAACGGAGAACTTAAAGGTGAAGAGCAAAATCCTGATGATGTAACATTCGCTAATAAGATTCTTCCAGAAGACGAACATGTTTCACTTCATCTGTGCGTTAACGAATTTATTCGTTATGTACATGCTCTTAGTGAAATGCCTGGTGCATATGTACTAATTGATGGAAAGAAATTAAAACTCTATCATGTTAGCCATGCTAATGATGAAACAAAATATGATGTTGGAACACTGATTATCCATAAAGGAACTTTTATCCAACTTAGTAACGGTCAAGTCAAAGTCGATTATCTTCAACTCGAAGGAAAGAAAAGGATGGATGGCGTATCGTTTGCTAACGGCAACCAAAAACTTGACGGACATATCTTAAATTAATAGGTCTCAATTGAGGCCTTTTTTGTTATAATACAAAACGTGGCTCAATATGAATTAGTTTTATCCGTACACCAGCTTGTGGATTTTCTATTGCGTACCGGCGATATAGATAACCGTATTTATAACCAAGAAACGATGCAAGAAGGCACTTTTTTGCATGCAATGCATCAAAGTAAGCAAGGTCGTAATTACATGGCTGAATACCCGCTCAAGGAAAGATTCTCTTTTCAGGGTATCGATATTGTTCTAGAAGGTCGAGCTGATGGAATTTATTTTGATGGACAAGAATATGTTGTTGAGGAAATTAAATCAACAATCGTCAATTTGGATGATTATTTCTTGAGTCAAAAAGAATGGCATCTTGGGCAAGCTAAATGTTATGCCTTAATGTTTGCACATGAACGAAATATTGACAATGTCAATATCAAACTCACATATTATCATCAGTTAGATAAAAATCGACTCGTAAAAGGGTTCCATTATTCCGTTTCTGAGTTGGAAGCTGATGTGAATGCTTTGTTCGAAGAATACCTGAATTTTTATCGATTCATTATCGAGAGAACAATTAAGCGCAATAGAAGTGCTGCTGAACTTGAGTTCCCGTTTGATGATTTCCGTTCTGGGCAAAGACAAATGTCGAAATATTGTTATGCAGTAGCTCAAAACGGTGGGACACTCTTTGTCGAGGCGCCAACTGGAATTGGCAAAACCATTTCTGCACTTTACCCATCAGTAAAATCTTTTGCCGGAGAAGAAAATGAGAAAATTTTCTATTTAACGGCGAAGAATTCCGGCAAAGAAATGGCACTAGATACATGCTGTATGCTCATAGAGCATGGACTCGAAGCAAGCCCGATTGTGATTACCGCGAAAGAAAAGATTTGCTTTTGCCCTGGCAAGGCATGTAATCCAGACGAATGTCCATACGCAAAAGACTACTACACAAATATTCGAAAAGTCTTGGAATATTCTTTAAAGAATTACCAGATATTTGATTTCAATACAATTCAAGAAATTGCTGGGCACTATGCAATTTGCCCATTTGAGTTCTCATTGGACCTTTCATTATTCGCGGATATTATTATCTGTGACTACAACTATTTCTTCGATCCAATCGTTCATTTACAGAGATATTTTGATGAAGATGCCTCGGATAAAATTGTCTTAGTCGACGAAGCGCATAATCTTATTGAACGTGGACGAAAAATATATTCCGCATCGCTTAATTATCGTCTCTATAAAAAGGTTCAGCATTCATTAAGCCAGTTGAATCATAAAAAGATGAAGAATGCCCTAAAGCGCATCTCAAAGATGTTTAATGAGTTTAAAGTCCTTGATAATGGAGATCATCAAATTGGATATCTTGAACAAACTCATCTAAATGGAATCGAAGCATTCTTGCTTGCTAGCAAAGATGTTGCAAGGCTTCATCACGACTTTGTTACCGAAGAACTCAAAGACTTTTCGATGGAACTTAATAAGTTCTTCCGGCTTTACGATTATTTTGATGAGTCATTTGTTTTATATGTTTCAAAAACCGGTGAAAAAGATCTATCAATTAACCTTTTCTGCCTAGACCCGAGTGCCCATTTAAAAATGTCTTTTGACAAAGTCAAAGCTAAGACTATTTTCTCAGCGACTTTGTCTCCAAGCGAGTATTACATTAAATCAATCGGTGGAAGCAAAAACGATGCATTCTTACAGCTTCCTTCTCCTTTTGACCCAACGCATTTAAAGATGATGGTGGCTCCGAAGATTTCTGTGAAATATAAGAATCGTGGTGAAACACTTGATGAAGTGGCCACTTATGTAAAAACTTTAGTTAATTCGAAAATTGGAAACTACTTCCTCTATGTACCAAGTTATGAATACTTAGATTCGATTTATCCTCTTTTAGAGGATGAGAACTATGATTTGCTTGTACAAAACCGAGAAATGACTGATGGAGACAAGGAAAACTTCTTGACTGCGTTCGAAGACCATCCACAACGAACAAAAGTTGGCCTAGCGGTGGTCGGAGGTGCTTTCGGAGAAGGTATTGATTTAGTGAGCGACCGCCTTATTGGAGTCGTCGTTGTTGGCGTGGGAATGCCACAAATTTGTTATGAACGTAATCTCATAAGAGATTATTTTAATAAAGGTGATAAAGAAGGTTACAATTTCGCCTATCTTTATCCAGGTATGAATAAAGTCATGCAAGCAGTCGGAAGAGTCATTCGTGGGGACAATGATAAAGGCATTGCTCTTTTAATTGACGAAAGATATCTCACAAAATCATATCGAGATTTGTTTAGAAGCGAGTGGAAGGATTATTCTGTCATCACTTCAAAAGAAGATCTCAAAGAAGAATGTGAAAATTTTTGGAGAAATAACAAATAAAATTGTTATAATACACTCGTTGTTATGAAATTTGATCGTGAACATATTCGTAATTTCTCGATTATCGCGCACATTGACCATGGTAAATCAACACTCGCGGACAGAATTTTAGAATTGACCGAAACCATCTCTAAAAGAGAAATGCACGATCAATATCTTGACTCCATGGATCTTGAAAGAGAACGTGGAATCACGATTAAACTGAACGCTGTGACGATTAAATACAATGCCAAAAATGGCGAAACATATCTTTTCAACTTAATCGACACTCCGGGACACGTTGACTTTACATACGAAGTATCACGCTCCTTGGCTGCGTGTGAAGGCTGCCTTTTAGTTGTAGATGCAACTCAAGGAGTTGAAGCTCAAACATTGGCTAACGTTTATCTAGCTGTGGATAACAATCTTGAAATTGTTCCTGTGATCAATAAAATTGATCTTCCAAGTGCCATGCCAGACATGGTTAAGAATGAAATCGAGAAACGTATCGGTATTTTTTGTGAGAACGCTTGTGAAGTGTCCGCGAAGACAGGCGAAGGCGTACCCGATGTTCTAGAAGCCGTTGTTAAATACATTCCATCTCCTAATGGAGATGATAACAAGCCTCTTCAGGCCTTAATCTTTGATTCTTATTACGATTCCTATCGTGGTGTTGTTGTTTTGATTTGTGTAAAAAACGGTTCAGTAAAAGAGGGCGATAAGATTCGCTTAATGGCTGCGAACAAGGAATACGAAGTCACTGAAGTTGGTATCCGCACTCCAAAGGAGATCAAGGTCGATTCCTTGTCTGCTGGTGAAGTCGGCTATTTAGCCGGTCAAATTAAAGATATCCGTGATGTTGTCCCAGGTGACACAATTACGAGTGCTGATAAGCCCTGTGAAAAACCTCTTCCTGGATACAGGAAGATGAACCCAATGGTTTATTGTGGACTCTACCCTGTTGATTCAAAAAAGTACCTTGATTTAAAAGACGCTTTGGAAAAACTCTCGCTAAACGACGCTTCTTTAGTCTATGAGGCCGAGACATCACAGGCTCTTGGTTTCGGCTTTAGATGCGGATTTTTAGGTCTTTTACATATGGATGTAGTGCAAGAGAGACTAGAACGTGAGTACGGTTTAGACCTTATCTTGACTGCTCCAAGTGTTATTTATCATGTTTATCTCCATAATGGAGATATGATTAAACTAGACAACCCATCCAAATTACCTGACCTAACTTTAATCAAAGAAATCCAGGAACCATTTGTTAAAGCAGAAATCATGACTCCAAAGGAGTTTGTTGGTCCAGTTATGGAGCTTTGTAAAGAAAGACGTGGTATATACCACGACTTGCAATATTTTGATGACACAAGAATGATCATCACGTATGAACTTCCATTAGCTGAAATTGTTTACAATTTCTTTGATAAATTAAAATCATACACCAAAGGTTATGCTTCATTTGATTATGAGTATAGCGGTTATTATTCTTCTAACTTAGCAAAGATGGATATCCTTTTAAATGGTGAAACAATTGATGCTCTAAGTACGATTGTCTATAAGACAAATGCTTACGAACGTGGCTCGGTTGTGGTTCGCAAATTAAAAGAAATCATTCCACGTCAACAATTTGAAGTTCCAGTACAAGCTGCCATTAATGGCAAGGTTATTGCACGCGCAGACATTAAGGCTGTGCGTAAAGATGTTCTCGCCAAATGTTATGGAGGAGATATCTCTCGAAAGAGAAAGCTTTTAGAGAAACAAAAAGAAGGCAAAAAACGCATGAAAGCAATTGGCTCTGTTGAGGTTCCACAAGAAGCATTTATGTCTGTTCTATCAATTGATGATGAATAAGCATTTAGTAGCCGATTGGTAAATATTTAGTAAATCCTTATTGTAATAAGAAACAACGAATGTTAAAATATTGGCATAAAGAGGGATAGTTATGGCAAATCAAAATTTACAAATTCGTTTTACTGATGAAAAGTACGCGACTAGGCAAGATGTTGCTCGCGCACTTGGAACAAATCTAATTGATCCAATTTGGGCTCAGATTTTAGCTTATCGTGAAAAGTCTAGTCAGAAGATCAACTTGGTTGATTTAACAAAGACACCATATAATATTTGTTTTTGCCAATTAATTCAAAACAAAATTGGTGATGTTAATTCAAGGAATTATAACTTTAAACAAATCTACCAAAACATTTCCAAAGATTCCCTTGACTATCAACGCATTTTGAATTCCCTTCTTAGCTCTTGTTTAAAGAGTATAGCGAAGGCCAATAATAAAATTATTGATGATGTTTCTATTCAAAACATTCTCCTTGGAGAAAACATTGATCCACAATTTGCATATCTTCAAAGATACCTTCAAGCTTTTGACTATTTAACAGGCGGATCAATCGAGATTAATGAAAATTTACTTGCTGATTTTTATAGTTTGATTACAGGAAACCCAGAACTTTCAGAGTTCTATAGAACATCTGATATCGCACAGAAGAGTAACGTTTTAATTGGCCGTGAATATGTTGGTGCTCCTGTTGCGCTCATTGAATCACAAATGGAATCATTGATGAGTTTCATTGGTAGAAGAGACCTTCCATTGTTCGTTCGTGTTGCGATTGTGAACTATGTCTTTAACTATGTTAAGCCATTCGCTCGTTATAACTACGAAATGAGCGTCTTGCTATGCAAAAGCGTTATTGTTAACGAAGTGGGTGAATATGGAATTTATCTTCCAATTGAAAATCTTGTCAGTGAACAACAACTATTGGTTGGCACACTTGCAAAAGAAGTTCAAAGAACTCATGACTTAACTTATATTCTTGATGTCTATTTAGACATCCTTGTTAAAGGAATTGATGAAGCAAGTAATGTTTTTGTCAATCATTCCTTGAAACAATTAGAACAAGATTTTGTCGAGCAACAAGAAGAAGTTCGTAAGGAATCAATTTACTACGAGCCAAAACCAGTTGAACAACCAAAACCTGTTTATAAACCAGTTGTCGAAAAAGAACAACCAAAGGTTCATGCCGAAAACTTTACTAAGGTAAGTGAGCAATCTTTATCAGAAAAAGAACTTCAAAAACTGACTGAAGAACTTTTAGAAACTGACCCAACATTAAAGAAAGGTCAAGCTCATTTCTATATTCGTCATCGTGAAAAGAATCACTTTTACACAATTGAACAATATCGTAAAGCCGAAGGCTGTGTCTATGAAACTGCTCGTACTTCCATGGATCACCTTGTTTTACGCGGATATTATCGTCGTGAAAAAGTGAACAATAAAAAGTTCGTTTATACTCCAATATTCAAAGAATAGGTGCTTAAAATGATTCGTCGAATTGCTGTTTTAACTAGTGGTGGTGATGCCCCAGGAATGAATGCCGCGATCCGTGCCGTTATTCGTGCCGGACTTGTCGCGAACAAAGATATGTTCGTCATTTATGACGGATATCGTGGTTTGCTTGAAGGAAATATCAAACAAGTAAACAAAGATTTTACCCAAGATATCATTAATCGTGGAGGGACAATTATTCGTTCCGCACGTTTGAAAGAATTTGCTGAACTAGAAGTCCAAAAGAAAGCTGCACGCATTTTGCGTGACTACGACATTGATGCCTTAATTGGTATTGGTGGAGACGGCACTTATCAAGGGCTTGCTGCTTTAGCTCGTCAAGGAATTAAAGTTGTTGGAATTCCAGGAACAATTGATAACGATGTTGGTTCAACCGATCAAACGATTGGCTTTGCCACTGCGCTTAATACAATCTGCGAATGCGTCGATAAATTAAAAGACACTTCAAGTTCACATCAAAGATGTTCTCTGATCGAAGTTATGGGTCGTCATTGTGGTGACTTAGCACTTTTTAGTGCTCTTGCCGAAGGCGCTGAAGGCGTGATTTGTGTTGAGCATCCTCTAAAAGAGGAGGTTCTTTTTAAACGCTTGAGAATGATGAAAGCGCAGAAGAAGGATCATGCAATTATTATTGTGTCGGAAAATCTTCTCGACATTAATGAACTTGCGAAAAAGATTGAAACTGAAACTGGATTTACAACACGCACAGAAGTGCTTGGACGTTTGCAACGTGGAGGCTCTCCATGCGCCGAGGATCGTATTCTCGCAGCACGTTTATCCGCTCATGCTGTTAAATTATTAACAGACGAGAAGGTTGAAACTGGTCGAATTGTCGGAATTCGCAATGGTCAAACCGTCGATTACAACATTGAAGAAGCTATTAAGATGGAGCACCATCATGCCCATGGACTTCGTGATTTGATTGAAATGCTTCAATAAATTGATACAATTTGTAAGAGGAAAAAGTTATGCATATTCTCGCTTCTGATTTATTGCCTTTATGGGTCTTACTTGGACTATTATCCTTCTTTGGATTAATTGTTTTGGGCGTCATGATTGCTAAAAATAAGATCAATTTCTTAAAAATTAAGAAACCGGAGATTGATGAAAAGCAAGCCGCCAAAGAAGAATTGGATCGTATTTTAGTCCCAATTGAGGACGAAGAAATCCAAAAACAGATGGATGAAGCCAAAGAACATGACGAATTCCACCAAGAATAAATCTCTTTATATACATATCCCGTTTTGTGAACATATCTGTCCGTACTGTGACTTCACAAAACTTTTTTATTTGCAAAAATTCTCCAAACCTTATCTAGAAACACTATTCAAAGAAATTGACTCGTATCATCTTAATAAGATGGAAACAATTTATATTGGAGGAGGAACCCCAACATCTTTAAGCGATGAAGAGTTTGAAATGCTTCTTAAAAAGGTCTCAAGTTTATTAAAAGACGGTGGAGAGTTTACTTGTGAGGCTAATGTTGAGAATTTAACACCTCAAAAACTATCTTTAATGGCTCGTTATGGCGTCAATCGCTTAAGCGTGGGCATAGAGTCCACCCACGATGAAAGACTCTCTCAAATTGGCCGTTTCCATTCTTTTAAACATGCACAAGAAGTTATTGAGGAAGCTCGAAAAGCTGGAATCAAAAATATTAACGTTGATCTGATGTATGGGTTTCCAGGACAAACTATTGATGAAGTTAAAGATGATGTTAGAAACATCATAAAATTGAATACTGAACACGTTTCCATATATTCATTAATCATTTCTCCTGGAACTTTATTCTTTAATAAGAATATCAAAGAGCAAAACTCGGATGATTCGCGTCTTTTTTACGACACGATTTTAAAAATGATGCGTGATGCCGGATTTGAAAGATACGAGATATCTAACTTCTCTAAACCAGGATTTGAATCGAAACATAACCTTGTTTATTGGCATAACCAAGAATACTGCGGTGTCGGTTTAGGCGCCTCTGGTTATGTTAATGGGGAGCGATATAAAAACACTCCAAGTTTGGATGTTTATATAAAAGGAAACTTTGTTTCCGAGACTGAAAAAGTGAACCAAAAACTTCTTCACGAATACTTTTTAATGACCCATCTTCGGTTAAAAGAAGGATTCTCTTTAAAAGAATACAACAATCTATTCAACGAAGATTTCTACTTAAAATATCGTGACCTCATTCATGATTACGTCAGTCGTGGTTTAGCTAAGATTGACGACGAAAAATTCGCTTTTACTGATGACGGTTTAATCATCATGGATAGCCTAATTTTGCCACTGTTTTAAACAAAATTTCATGATTTAGCAAAAAATTATTACTCTTAAGAGTAATTTTTTTATTTTTCCAAAACTTTTAGCACTTAAGTGTTGACAGTGCCAAAATTCCAAATATAATGTTGTTAGCATTTGAGGAATGAGAGTGCCAAAAAGGAGGTTAAAAATGAATCGACGTGATAAAGTCCTAAAGCTCATTGTTGAACACTTCATTAAAACTGCTCAACCTGTCGGAAGTCATACGCTTATTGAAGAGTATGGATTAGAGTACTCTAGCGCAACAATCCGTAATGAGATGAATGCTCTTGAGCAAGATGGTCTTCTTGAAAAGACACACACATCGAGCGGACGCGTTCCTTCTAGTAAAGGATATCGATATTACATTGAAAACCTCCGCGAAAGAAGTGTCTCGGATGAATTCAAATACCAGATGCAATCGATTCTCGAACAAAAAGTTCAATCGATTGATGATGTGATTAAAGAGAGTTGTGAAATCCTCTCGCAAATGACGAATCTGGCATCGATTGTCCTTGGACCAAATGTGAATGAAGAAAAATTAGTTTCTGTTCAAATCATCCCTCTTTCCAAAACTAGTGCCACATGCGTCTTCGTTACTGACCAAGGTTATGTCGAAAACAAAACCTTCGTTATTAACGAAAAGACCAAATTATCTGACATTGAATCGTGCGTGAAATTATTAAATGAACGCTTACAAGGTACACGCATTAGTGATCTTGTTCCAAAGATGGAAGCGATTCGTCCGTTACTTAGTGATTATGTGATCGACCATGATGTGGTTTATCAAACAATGCTCGAAGCGTTCCTAGGCTTCGCTAAAGACCGATTAAGTGCTTATGGAAAAGATGTCTTATTCGATCAACCAGAGTTCGCTAATGATGCCAGTAAAATTAAAAAACTTCTCGATTTATTCGAGTCTCCAGAGATCTTCCGTGAAGTAGAAGAAGACTCCGATGATGAAATCTCCATCCATATTGGTGGAGAAAGTAAGGAAGATGATGATGTCTCGATCATCTCTGCGAAAGTAAAAATTCCTGGTCAAAAAGAAGGATCGATTGCGATCGTTGGTCCAAAACGAATGGATTACGACAAAGTCGTCTCCTCGATGGAATACCTCGTTCGTGAGTTAGAAAAAACTTACAACAAACAACTAAAAGTTGATGACGAGAGAAAGGAAGAAAATAGTGAAGGAAGAAAAGAAACAAGAGAAGGTGCAAAGCCAAAAGGAAAAGCACCACGAAGAAATCCAAAAGCTGCAAGCTGACTTAGATCATTGGAAGAATGAATATTATCGGGCTTATGCGGATATGCAAAACCTTCGTAAGAATGTCGAAAAAGACCATCGCGAAGCGATTAAATACCGCGCTGAAGGATTCGTTGATAATCTCCTTCCAATCCTCGATGGATTCCACCTCGCACTAAGTGTAGAGGTTAAATCCGAAGAAATGAAAAACTTCCTCGTCGGATTCCAGTTTATCTATCGTAACCTCGTAAATGTCCTTGAACAAGAGGGTGTAAGCGAAGTTAGCCCAAAAGTCGGTGACAAGTTTGATCCAACCGTCATGCAAGCCTTAGAAACAAAGTTTGATGAAGGTGAACCAAACCGAGTGCTCCAAGTTAACCTAAAAGGTTATAAACTTCATGAACACTTAATCCGACCAGCAATTGTGGTCGTCTCCACAGATAAAAAAGACGAAGACAAAAAAGAAGAAAATAACGATTCTCAACCAGAATCGAAAGAATTAGACGCCTAAAGGAGGAAACAAATTATGGCAAAAGAAATTATCTTAGGTATCGACTTAGGTACCACAAACTCTGTTGTGAGTTATCTGCAAGCTGATGGATCAGTAAAAGTCATTCCAAATCCTGAAGGAACAATGACTACACCATCTGTCGTTGCTTTTAAAGCAAACGGTGAAGAAATCGTTGGTAACGCCGCTAAACGTCAAACTGTTACTAACCCAGACACCGTCTCTTCGATTAAACGTAAAATGGGTACTGCTGAAAAAGTACACATTAACGCTACAAAGAAGGATTACACTCCACAAGAAATCTCCGCGAAGATTCTTGCTTACATGAAGAAGTATGCGGAAGAAAATATCGGACACAAGATTGAAAAAGCTGTTATTACTGTTCCAGCCTACTTCAACGATGCCCAAAGACAAGCAACGAAAGACGCTGGTCAAATCGCTGGTCTAGAAGTTGTTCGTATTATTAACGAACCAACTGCTGCCGCCCTTGCTTATGGTCTAGATAAAGAAAAATCTGAAAAGATTTTGGTCTACGATCTCGGTGGTGGCACATTCGATGTTTCCATCCTTGATATTGGCGATGGTACATTCGAAGTTATCTCCACAGCTGGTGATAACAAACTCGGTGGTGATGACTGGGATAAAGTCGTCGCTGATTGGATTAAAGCCCAAATCAAGATTGAAACTGGCTTAGACATCACTGATAAGATGGCAGAGCAACGTTTCTTAGACGCTGCTGAAAAAGCTAAGATTGAACTTTCAAGTTCACTTGAAACAATCATTTCTCTCCCATTCATCGCAATGGGAAAGAATGGACCAGTTAACTTCGAAACACGCTTAAGCAGAGCTAAATTCCAAGATATGACCAAACACTTACTTGCTCGTACAGAAGAACCTGTCCGTCGTGCATTAAGCGATGCTCATATGAGTGCTAGCGAACTGAACCAAGTTCTCTTAATCGGTGGATCAATTCGTATGCCAGCCGTCCAAGAACTTGTGAAGAAACTCACCGGAAAGACTCCAAACCTCTCTGTTAACCCAGATGAAGCAGTCTCTATCGGTGCTGCTATTCAAGGTGGTGTTGTCTCTGGAGACATCAAAGATGTCGTCCTTCTCGATGTCACCCCACTTACCTTAGGTATTGAAACATTAGGTGGAGTCATGACACCACTTATTAACCGTAATACAACTATTCCAACAACGAAGTCTCAAATCTTCTCCACAGCTGCGGATAATCAACCAGCTGTTGACATCATGGTTTACCAAGGTGAACGTCCAATCGCTCGCGATAACAAACTACTTGGTCACTTCCAATTAACTGGTATTAAACCAGCACGTCGTGGAGAGCCACGTATTGAAGTCACATTCAGTATCGACGTTAACGGTATTGTGAAAGTTCAAGCGAAAGACTTAGATACTCAAAAGGAACAAGAAATCACTATTTCTGGCTCTAACGGATTATCTAAAGAAGATATTGACCGCATGGTCCGCGAAGCGGAAGAAAACGCGGAAGCGGATAACAAGCGTAAAGAAGAAGTCGAATTACGTAACAAAGCGGAACAATACATTAACTCCATCGATCAAGCTCTCCAAGAAAAGGGAGACTCCATTGATGCAACCCAAAAAGAACAAACCCAAAAACTCCGTGATGAACTCAAGACAGCGTTAGACAATAACGACATGGAGACATTACGTAACAGAATTTCTGAGCTTGAAAAAGCTGCCGAAATGATGGCTCAAACACCAATGGGTGGTCAAGCTCAACAATCAAGCGAAGGCAACCAAACTGCCGACGATGTTGTTGATGCTGATAGCAAAGATAAAAATTAATCTATTTCATTAATGAAATAAATATTCTAGCAAAGCGTTGGAGCAACTTGCTCCGCGCTTTGTTGGTTAGAAAGGACGATTATGGCTGCAAAAGATTATTATGCGACCTTAGGAGTCAGCAAAACTGCTACTAAGGATGAGATTAAATCAGCTTATCGAAAACTCGCCAAAAAATACCATCCTGATTTAAATAAAGAACCAGGAGCGGAACAAAAATTTAAAGAAGTCCAAGAAGCTTACGACATCCTTTATGATGATCAAAAGCGTCAAACATATGACCAATTCGGTAGTGCTGCCTTTGAACAAGGTGCATCGACTGGTGGTTATGGTAACCCATTTGGTGGTGCCGGATTCTCTTCACAAGGTTTTGGAGGAGTCGATTTAGGTGACATTTTTAGTTCGTTCTTTGGTGGTGGTTCCTCAAGAAGACAAAGAAGTTATGGACCACAACGCGGCGGAGACACTCTTCAACGTATTCGCGTCCAATTTATGGACGCTATTCTTGGTCGAAAAGTGACCATTCCAGTAGAATATGATGAACAATGTTCATCTTGTCACGGAACTGGCGCTAAAAGTGAACAAGATTTTCACACTTGTTCGAAGTGTGGCGGAAAAGGTTATATTAATACCCAACAACGTACAATTTTTGGTGTGATGGAGTCCCAACAAGTCTGTCCAGATTGTCATGGATCAGGCAAGATTATTTCTAACCCATGTCCACACTGTGGCGGAAAAGGATTTACCCACATTAAACGCAATATGGAAGTGAACATTCCAGCTGGTATTAACCAGGGGCAACAAATCCGCATTCGTGAAAAAGGTGAACGTGGACTCAATGGTGGACCAAATGGAGATCTCTATTTAGAGATCGTTATTGTGCCACATCCATACTTCAAACGTGATGGAAACGATATTCACCTTGATGTTCCAATCTCGGTTGTTGATGCGATGCTTGGTAAAAAGATTGATGTCCCAACTGTTTATGGAGAAGTGGAAGTGGAAGTTCCAGCGGGAACCCAACCAAACCAAATTCTTCGTTTAAAAGGACGCGGTATCAAAGATATGCGTAAAGGAACACCAGGTGATCAATATCTACATATGATTGTAAAAACACCAACAAAACTAAGTAAAAAGCAGAAAGAACTGCTTAGCGAATTTCAGAAAGAAGAATCACCAAGCGAATCCATTTTTACAAAGTTTAAGAAAGCTTTTCACGCTTAATTAAGAGGGTTAATCCCTCTTTTTCTTTTACTTTTAAAGATTTCTAATTACTAATGTAATTAAATCCATAATGAGTTAGATCAAAATTTATGATATAATATTTTGCGAGGTATTTAGATATGAACAAATACATGAGAATGGCAATTAATGAAGCTCGTAAAGGTATTCGTGCTGGTCACGGTGGTCCTTTTGGTGCAGTAATTGTTAAAGACGGTGTCGTTGTTGGAAAAGGACATAACCAGGTTGTTAAAAATAATGACCCAACTTGCCATGGAGAAATGATGGCAATTCATAAAGCCTGTAAAAAGCTTGGAACATTTGACTTAAGTGGATGCGAACTTTACACAACTGGTGAACCATGCCCAATGTGTATGGCGGCCATTCTTTGGGCTAATATTGGAAAAGTTTATTACGGTTGTAACATTGTCGATACCGAAGGTATTGGTTTTAGAGACAAGGTCTTCTATGAGATGCAACAGCATCGTGAAGAAATGGTCATCGAACTTGACCGTAAAGCATGCTTAAAACTCTATGCAGAATACGCTGCGATTGAAGATAAAACCAACTATTAATTAACAAATCAAGCAAAAACGATCATATTGGTCGTTTTTTCTTTTTGCGCTTGTGCTATACTTTACACATATTTATGCCGAAGTGTCGTTATTGTCATGAATCAATCTCCCGTTTAGACAAAGAAA
>CAMGZN010000016.1 GCA_946183335.1 uncultured Caryophanales bacterium
GGTGCATGTAACGATGGCGAAACACACAAATAAGATCCTCTGCGGATTACTCGCATTGTCTGCTGGCTTTGTGCTCGCAGCATGTGACAATGTCAATGCTCTTCCAACTAACTACGAAGAACCAATCGTTCGTCGTGTTGGTGAAGGTGAATACTCATTAAAAGACAACCAACTCGGTAAGATTTGGGAAGCGATTGTATCCGGCAAAGCCGAATACATTCACAACGAAATCGTCTACCAGATGGCTGTCGATCAATTTGGTACATACTTTGGAGAAGGTGGCTTAGCCTCCATTTCTACAGATGAACAAATTAAGGCGTTTATTAGCGCCCACGCTAGCGTTTTCGTCCGTGAAGGTGATGCTAAATTAGCCAAATCTGAAGATGAAAACGAAATTTTCACCAAAGTTCGCAAGCCACGCTTTGAAGCTTTCAAAGCTGATATCGAAGAACGTTTAGCTGAAAAACTCTATAGTGAAGTTACCTCTGGTAACTACAACGACAAACAAGGTCGTTTCTCTGAGTTAAAGCTTGCTTTAGCTCACTACTTCTCTGGTTACGAAGTTAGCGGAGTTGGATTTAAAAACGGCGTTGCAGATGAATTCATCTATGATGCTGAAGGCAATCCAACCACCGAAAAGTGGCACAAGGCTTACATTACATCAAGCATCGCCAAAGATGACTTAGATGATATTAAGTCTGTTGTCCACGTCGCTAACTACGAAAAGTACTTAGATAAGAAAGTTCTTCGTGACATCTACTCCGAAAAACTTATCGAAGAATACGTCCTTCAAAACAAGTATTCTACACTTGGTCGTGCCTATGCACGTCACGCTAGCTACGTTAAACTTGCCTATGGCAATGAAAACAAAGTCTTTGCTAGCAAACTCCTCCGTCGTTATGCTGACTTAGTCATCGTCGCCGGTGATGAACCAGCCGAAGAAAAAGTCGCTAATACATGGAGAGGTCTTGAGGATTTAACCTTCAATGATGCTGGTGAATTAACCGCTATCGTTGCTGGTGAAAACTATTCTGAAGACACTCAAATTGCAGCTTCATTTGCCAAAACTTCAGTTTTAACAAAGTTAAAAGATGAAGGTTACATTACAGGTGCCGATGTTGATGCACAAGCCAAGAATTTGGCTGAAGATGTGCTTGGTTTAGATTCTGTTGCTGATATGTCTGAAGAACTTGTTGTTCTCAAATATGAGTACATCAAGGAAAGCAAAGTTGGTGCTCTCTTAGAGAGATACTTCAAAGCCATGCGTGCTGTCATTGACAGTGCCAGCCACATTGCTGCAAGCAAGGATCAATCCGAACTTGATAGCTTCACAGGTACAAATGCTCACAGCCGTGTTAAAGGCATCAAAGACGAACTCTCTAAGTTAGTCTTAGAAGACTATACTGTTGATGAATGGGGCTTAAAGAACGGAGGATTCTCTGATCTTCCAAGTTCTGCTCGTGAACGTTTATTCAACATTAATGTTGCTAACACCGTTGATAACTTCACTGGTGACAACAAAAAATACATAGAAACAGGTAATGCCGAACAAATTGGTAACTACGCCACCTCTGGTGTTTACTCTTATGTTCGTTACATCAACAACCACTATTACTTAAACAAAGCTGACGCTCAAAAATATGCCGATGACCACTACTCCTACATCTTTGATGAAGATAGTTCATATGTCATCGTCAATATTAAGGACGCTGCTAACAGCACCAAACTCAATGTTGACCACGCTAAAGGCTACTTTGCCTTAAAGGCTGATCAACCACTCTTCACTGAGAATACTGCTCGTGAAATCGCGAAACTCCTTGGAACCAAGGAAAGCTACAAGACTGATGCTTATCAACATTATCTTGAGAAATACAACCTTAGCTTCTCTGACCAAGAGTTATACGACTACTTCGTCGCGACTTACCCAGATCTCTACGGAGAAGACGATTAAGTTTAAACTTAAAGGAGGGTTCATTCCCTCCTTTTGTTTAAAACAAAGGAGATGAACATTTATGAGAAAAGATGATTGTATCTTTTGTAAGATTGTTGAAAGAAAGATTCCAAGCGCGAAAGTCTATGAAGATGATGATGTACTCGCGTTCTTAGATATTTCCCAAACAACCGAGGGACATACTCTTGTTGTTCCAAAGGAACATTATGACAATTTCTTAAGTACTCCAAAGGAAGTCATGCATAAAGTCATGGATGTGGCCCAACGTATTGGACAAGCCGAAATCATGGTTTTAGGCGCGAAAGGCATTAATATCCTCTCAAATGTCAATAAAGAAGCTGGACAAAGTGTCTTCCACTTCCATGTCCACGTTATCCCACGATATGACCGTAAAGGTGGCTTTACTTTAGAGATGAAAGAAAATCCAAAAGCCAAAGACCTTTCTTTACCGGCTCTAGCCGACGAAATTAAGAAGGCATTATAATTTACTTCACTTATATTAAAACGCGTCCGTACGGGCGCGTTTTGTTATGAATTTAGTAAATCCTATTTTTTCTGTTCTTGATCAATCTCATCAAGAATCTCTTGGAACGAATTATAACGTTTATATTCTTCCGGATGATTAATCATCCTATCTAACTCTTGTAATGCTTTAATCGTTTTCTTATTTGGTTCAAGACGAGGCTCAAAAGGAAATTGCTTATCTCTTACCCAATTCATCTAAAACTTCATCGGCTTGTTTCTTTAAATCTTTATCCATACGGATAGTCACATTTACTTTATTCATTTTAATCTCCTTTTGATTTCAGCCTCATTATAGCAAAGCTAAAAATTAGTGCAAGTAAAATTATGTGCGAATTATGTGCTTAATTAAACAAAAGAAAAGCCATCCATCGGATGGCTAATTCAGTTAATAAGAATTAACGATGAGACAAGAGATGAACGTTCTTAGCTTTGGTTTCTTTACCAAGCTCAGTGAGATAATCATCAAGTCTTTCTCCACCTTCATCAAAGATGACTTGGAACGTGATTTCGACAGATCCATCTTCCAAAGAAGAAGTAGAGATACCGTGAACACGACAATCAAATTCGTTGGAGACTTTGAGGATTGTTTCAAGAACTGGAACATCTTCATTTGAAATCAAGGTGATGGTTGGGTTCTTTCTAGAGATGCGAGTTTCCACTTTTCTAAATCCTGTCAGGACAACATAGATCAGAAGTGTTCCAGCGATCGCAAGTAAGAAATTAAATGATCCACAGGCAATACCAATCGCCATCGAAACCCAAATGGTTCCGGCAGTTGTTAATCCCTTAACACCACTTTCACGGTGCATAATAGCACCGGCACCAAGAAAACCAACACCAGTAATGATTTGGGCCGCTAAACGAGCCACATCACGATTACCGAAGGCTGCTGGGAATCCATAAATGGAAATAATCATAATGATCGTGCTACCAACACCGACTAGTAAGTGGGTTCTTAAGCCTGCGCTACGTCCACGTCTTTCTCTTTCGATACCAACGATACCGACAAGAAAGACACAGAGGATTAAGGCAATTAAGCAGGCAATTAAGTTTCCTACTGGCCAGCCACCTGGTTGCCAGTCATTAAGTTTTTCGATAAGTTTTTGATCAAATGTCAGCATATCTATCACCTCGTGCAAAATATTATACGCTCATATGTGTAATAAATCAACTTTTAAGTGATTTATTTTTTCATCTTTCTTTTGATTTGTTCTATGAACACCACAATCTCGTGGGTGATTAATGGGAGGAGAGAAAGTCCCACCACAATTAACCATTCCCAACCAGAAAGTTCATGTGTATCAAACACTTTAGAAACAAATGGAACTTCAATCACAAAAACTTGGAGTAAGAAGCCCAGGATAAACGCAAAGAGCATTAACCAGTTCTTACGGGTAAAGACGATATGGAAATGATGCTTATCCGCACTCATTCCCACCATATGAACAAGTTCAGCAATTGCTAGTGTCGCAAAAGCCATACTTCTTGCTTTATGTAGGAGGTCTGGATTTACTTCGTAGAGATTTTTAATCTCTGCGTAGCTAAATGCTCCATTTAACCAACCAATGGAGAAGTAAGCGAGTACGACACCTAATGTAATAATAACACTGTATAAAATAAGTGTTTTTGCACCTCCATGAGCAAAGAAGTTTTCCTTTGGATCACGAGGTTTCTCATTCATATTATTTGGATCTTTTGGATCAACACCCAATGCGACTGCTGGTAAGGAGTCCGTAATCAGATTCACCCAGAGTAAGTGAATCGCAATAAATGGACTTGGTAAACCGATACAAATGAGGATAAACATCCCAAGTACTTCCGCGATATTACTCGAGAGTAAGAATAGAACTGTTTTACGAATGTTGGCATAAATGCCACGTCCTTCTTCAACAGCCTTCTCAATCGAGGCAAAGTTATCATCCGTCAGAACCATATCTGCTGCACCTTTTGCAACATCGGTTCCAGTAATTCCCATCGCGATGCCAATATCGGCCGCTTTTAGTGATGGAGCGTCATTGACGCCATCACCAGTCATCGCGGCAATGTTTCCGTTAGCCTTAAATGCTTTAACAATGGAAACTTTGTTTTCTGGAGAGACACGAGCAAAGACACGCACAGTTTCGCATTTCTTTCTGAGTTCTTCGAAGCTAAGACCATCGACATCTTGTCCAGTTAAGACTTGGTCTTTGCTCTCCGCGATGCCGAGTTCTTTTGCAATAGCAAAAGCAGTATCTTTATGGTCGCCAGTAATCATCACTGTTGTAATACCAGCTTGTTTAAACTTCGCCACCGCTGGACCAGCTTCTTCACGGCAAGGGTCGATCATTGCGACTAATCCGACGAAGATTAGGTTCTTTTCTTCAACACCTTTACGATTCAAATCGTAAGCCAGCGCTAAAACTCTTAAAGCACGATCAGAGAAATCAGAGTTTGCTTTGTTGATCTTCTCTAAGTCTTCTTTGGTAATTTTGCGAACTTTTCCGTTCTCTAAGATTCTATCGCAGCATTTTAAAATGCTGTCAAGAGCGCCTTT
Organism: uncultured Caryophanales bacterium; assembly: GCA_946183335.1. GTDB lineage: Bacteria > Bacillota_I > Bacilli_A > RFN20 > CAG-826 > Fiminaster. The sequence continues at coordinate 5,010 of CAMGZN010000016.1, forward strand.
TGTATATTGAATGCCACCTTTATGGAGAGTGGACATCATCTTACGAACACTATCAAACGGAAGCTCATCAATACGAGCTTGTTCTTTCTCTAAATCACCTTTGTGGTAACCGAGTCTATTCGAGAAGTCGACTAACGCGATTTCTGTTGGATCTCCATAAAGACCTTCATCAACAGTGGCGTTAGAACATAACGACATGCCGTTTCCAAGTAAAACAAGCTCCTTTAAGCTTTGCTTATCATTAATATCTTTTGAGGTGAAAACATTGTCATTAACATAGGCTTCCATAACAGTCATCTTGTTTTGGGTGAGTGTTCCAGTCTTATCAGAACAGACGACAGAGACTGCGCCAAGTGTCTCTACACTTGGTAATTTTCTAACAATTGTATTGGCCTTAACCATGCGTTGCACGCCAAGGGAAAGAACAATCGTTACAACAGCAGCAAGACCTTCCGGTATTGCCGCAACTGCTAAAGCAATGGATGCCAATACAGCTTCAATCCAGGCTTCAATATCGCTTCCTTGTCCTCTGACGAAGATCCAGATGACATCTGCGAGTAAAACAACGACAACTATTAACAAAGTTAATATACCAAGCAATTTAGATAACTTGGCCAAAACTTTTTGAAGTGGAGTTTGTTCTTCAACTTCATCATCTAAGGATTTCGCAATTTTGCCGATTTCAGTTTTCATGCCGGTCGCGACAACTACGCCTTGTCCACGTCCATATACAACAGGTGTGGACATGTACGCAGAATTCACACGATCACCAATCGCGACTGTATCCGAGAATACAACAGAGACATCTTTTTCTATAGAAACTGACTCACCTGTAAGAGAAGATTCGTTCGTCTTTAAATTGATTGCTTCGATTAATCTTAAATCGGCTCCAATTGTGTCACCTTCTTCTAAAACAACGACATCACCAACAACAAGTTCAGATGAACGTATTTTTATACGTTGACCATCTCGAATAACTGTTGATTCAGGTGATGCTAGTTTCTTCAAAGCATCTAAAGATGACTGAGCTTTAACTTCTTGAACGGTGCCAATTATTCCATTAAGAATAATAACCGCAATAATGATGATGACATCTGGCCAGTCACCAACATTAAAGAAATCAAAACCCTGTTTGACAGTTTCATAAATTGAAACACCGATTGTAATCGCAATCGCTGCAAACAAAACGAAAATCATTGGGTTATTTAACTGTTCAAGGAAAATACGGAAGACCGATTTCTTCTTCTTTTCTTCAAGCTTATTTTCACCATCTCTTGCTAAACGAAGCTTTGCTTCATCAGAAGTTAAGCCGTTTTTAAAAGAGGTTTGTAATTCTTGTTCTAAATCGGGTAAGTTTTTGTTTTCAAGCATTTTAAATTACCTCTTTTTTGGTTTATAAAATTTCATGTTATCAAGCATCCAAAGATTTTGAGTCCAATCTCCTTCTTTGGTTGCATCGTAAGCTTTATCTAGGACCATCATCTTGGAATCAAGGAGGTCAATCATTGATAAAAGCAATGCTTCTCTTGTTGATGGAAGAACCGGAGAACCAAATTCATATTTTCCATGGTGAGAGAGAATCATGTGTTCTAAAAGAACAGGAACTTCACTTTCAATGTGGAGATCATCAACAATCTTCCTAAATTCAGCATACATAATGGAAATATGTCCAATGAGTTTACCTTCAACAGTTTGGACAGGCATTAATGGATTTTCGTATTCGACAGTTTTACCAATGTCGTGCATTAATGCCCCCGCGACTAATAGGTCGCGATCGACATTTGGATAAAGTTTAGATACAGCTTCAGCTAAATCGGCCATCGCTAGGGAGTGATGGAGAATACCACTACCAAATTCATGATGGATTTTTACAGCAGCTGGATAAGTTGTGTATTTATCATAAAAATGAGAAATAACTGCTTTTGTAATCTTTTCAACATCTTTGTCCTTAAATGAATTTAAGTACATCTCAAGTTTCTTCTTCATTTCTGGAAGAGGAATTGGCGAAACCTTTTGGAAATTGGTTAAATCAATCTCACTTAAGTCTGAGCAACGAGAAATACCAGTCACTTTGACTTGTGGCTGGTTTTTATAAAGATTCACAATTCCATCCACATAAACAACTGCACCTGGGACAACAGTTTCGATGTCATCTTGTGAAACATCCCATTTTTTGGCTTCAATGTTGCCAGTTTTATCTTGGAATGTGATATTTAAATAACTGAGTCCTTTATCAGTTGTTCCTTTTGAAACTCCTGTGACGAGGAGTGGGCCATAAACATGATCACCATCAACTAATTCTTTAATCCATTTCATATTCAAATTCTCCTTTAATCTTCATCATCACCAATCGTGATTTTCTTCCATTCAACTTTCTTTTCTTTCACCTTTTTAGGTGGCTTTTTCTTGACTGGTTTTGGAACCTTAGGTTCTTCCTTTTTCACCAGCAATTCTTGGTTAACTTCATCAATATCCTTATGTTTTGTACGGGATTTTGGCTTAATCATTTGTTTGAAGTTATCACCAAGCTTTTTGAATGTAAAAACTGATTGCACACCAAGGTTTGGATCGTATTGACGTTCGTTGAAAGTTGCGTACTGTAAAGTAACGTAATTCTTTCTGTTGGCTTGATGGAACTGATCTTTTGGAGACGCTCGATATAACGCCGTCACTAGACCAGCAACAACAATCACAAAGATGAATGTTGTAAATCGCCAAACAATTTGAGCCGCAACAATCATCGCCTCGGAGTTGTAATAGTTTTTAAAGAAACTGGAGAAGAGGTATTCCGAAATACCAGCACCTCCAGGGATTGGAATAATACTTGTGAGTAGTTGCGTAAAACTACTTAAGAAAATACCTTGCATACAGGATTCAAAGGAGTTTGTGCCAACAGTTTGTACAACAATTTGTCCTCCTTCAACGGCTTTGATGGCTAAAGATCCATCTGGATTGAGTTTGAAGCCAAATCCATCAAGCGCAATACCGGTTAAGTAAGGAATGGAGAAGCGAAGCATCAAGATTAACGAGAACATAATAATCATCAGCAAAAAGATTGGAACGTTTGATAACAAACGTCGTAGTTCAATCTTAAAGTTCTCAACTTGAATTCTTAAAGATTCACGCTTTTCTTCAGGCTTCTTAAGAAGCCTAATCTTGGCCAAGAAGTCAATTCCGTGATTCAAAATTAAGTTATGGAAACGACGAGAATAACTCATCGTAATTAAACCGAAGATAATCAGGAAGTGAACCAAGAATCCGATAATAATAAGTGGTACGGATGAAACATGCCATCCAAAGATGTTGAGATCACCTACATCAATCAAAATAATCTTGTTCACGAATAAGCCAATAGCAGACAAGATAACAATTGATAACTCGTAAACAATAAACGACATGACCATGATGGACGCCGCGTTAGAGGTCGCAACACCTTGTTTGTTCATCGTGTAGACTTCCATCACTTGTCCAGCGCTCTTGGAAGGTGAGACAGAGGTATAGAACGCACCAATGTAGCTCGTAGCGATACCTTGGTATACCTTATACTTATGTGTGTACAGGCGCGAGAATAAAAAGATTGTTACCCCATCTAAAACATAACTAAACAAAACAATACCCATCATCAAGATAAGGTATCCAACGTTAACTTTGCCAATTGTTTTGGTAACAGCGTTAAAGTTATCCTTTAAGGATAAAAAGAGAGCTAAACCAGTAAGAACCGTAATGATAAATAAGTAAATTAAAAACTTTGTTACACTACGTTTCTTTTTCGTAGGTTCTTGAGTCTTTGGTTCTTCATATGAAGAAAAGTCAGAGAGGTCCTCTTTAACTAAGCTTTCTTCTGTTTTTACCGCCATATCGCTCATTAACTAGTTATTGTAGCATATCCTTCATAAACATACACATACGAGAAAAAAGAAAATGGGAATTAAACTTCCCATTTGCTTACTTTTTAAATTTTCGATTCTTTCCAACATAGAAGATTGCTAATGCTCTTGGACCAATATGTGACCCAGTGATTAAATCATAATCATGAAGCTCAATATTAGTAATCCCAGCTTTTCTGATTTGATCAGCCAGTTTATTCGCATCCTCTAGACAATTACAATGTGAAATCCAGACCGTTGAGGATTTGTCATCGATAAATTCGATGCATTGTTGTCCAAGACGTTGAATGGATTTCACCCGCCCAAGCACTTTAGATGACATCTCAATCTTTGATTCATAGTTTCCAAAGAGGAGAATTTTTAGAGAAATCAAGGACACAATCTTGGCGAGAATCGCATTCGCTCGTCCAGTCTTTAATAGATACTTAATTGTATCAACTGTGAACTCACTTCGAACTTTCCATTTAAAGTCCTCCATGAATTCAATAATTTCTTTTAGTGACTTGCCTTCTTTGGCTAATTCAAATGCTTTAATTGCTTGTAAACCTTCGCCAAATCCAGCGGTCGCAGTATCAAAAACATAAACAACTTCTTTGCCTTGTTCTTCGTTCACCATGTCTCGAGCAATACAAGCGGCTTGGTAGGTTCCAGAAATGCCTTTCGCCATGGTTAAGCAAAAGATTTCATTTCCAGCCTTCACATCGTCTTGGAAAGCTTCATAATAGTCGCCTGAATTAACAAGACTTGTTTGAACTTTTTTGCCTTCCTCTAAGTCCTTATAGAACTGTTTAGAAAAGGAGGCAAAATCGATACTTTCGTCAGGCCAAATATATTCTTTATCCTCGATTCTTAGATGCATTTTCAGCAAGTGAATATCGAGGCCTTTTTCTTTGAGCAATTGTGGGTACAAATTAGACGCCACATCGACATATATTTTTACACTCATTTTTACACCTCATAAGTAACATCAAAAAGATGCAAAATTACCAGCAATTCCTGGTTAAATATGTTATTTTTGCGGATAATTTTTGTAACTTGGATCAAGGATGCAAAGTTCACTAAAATTATCGATTTCTGTTACATCAGATTTTGGGCAATCACGAACCTCAATTTTGAAGTCTTTTTTACAGACAGTAAGTGGGACATTATCCCAGTATTTTTCCTTACCGCCACGTGAGTTAAATACTTTGACAATATCTTCACGTAATTTCTTGGAATCTTCTTCGTTCCAATATGAGATTCCGATCATGTGCCAGCAGTTTTCTCCACCGATGGCAACATGCTTAATGTAGTTACCTTTTTTGAAGAAACACCAGTCATCTGTTTCACTAACATACGCTCCAAGATAATTGGATGTGTATTGATACTTAGTAATGACTTTTGGATTAGAAATTACTAAGTCTGCTTCACAGATGTAGCAACGATCAATAATGTCTCTGGCGTAGTAAATCGAAGAGATATTGTTGGATTCGTTATAGATTGGGTTCTCAATAAACTTGAGTGTCGGATATTTCTTGAGAAGTTCTTTAAATTGTTCCTTCTTATAACCAACGACAATTGTAATATTGGTAATGTCTTGGGCAACTAATGCATCAAGAAGTGTATCAATAATACGAACTCCATTAACCTTGACTAGTGGTTTTGGAGTGTCTAAAGTAACAGGAACCATTCTGGATCCAAATCCAGCCGCAATAATAATGGCTTTTCTAACTTTATAAGGCTCAAGTAGTTTGAATCCTTTTTCTGTTAGTTCCATTTTACGGTTTTGATGAATGACAATCACATCTTCATCAACAAATTGATTAATCAACTTGTTTGTGGTTCCTAAACTGAGTGTGACAGCGTCAGCAATCTGACGTTGTGTTAACACAGAGTTGTTGTGCTCAGATAAATATTCGAGCACATTAAATTCAAAGCGAGTAAGAGACATACGTTCTTCCACCTTTCTGCGACGAGCTTTTGAAATAATGTCGCTAACTGAATCAAACACGATTTTAGCCGTGATATTAATAATTAAAATGAATGATGAGATAACTGATTCCATAGCCCAGTTCTCAAGTGGCTCATAATGCGTAATCGCCACTGCTAAAGGCATTAACTTAGTTGTTGTAGCTAAGAAACTGACCGCAGAAATCGTGATCATCGAGTTAATAAAGAAGTATGAGAACATTTGTAAAATCGTTCCCATACTATTTGGAATTATGACTTTAAAGAATAAAGAAACGTGTCCGATGCCTAAGGTATCCGCGACTGTTTCATAGTCACGATTAATCTTTCCAAAGGCGTTTTTAGACATTAAGTATGGAGAAGAGAAGTAGTGAATAATATTCACCACCACCAAAATGATGATTGTTCCATAGAAGAAACCTTTGGTAGATTTGAATAAGAACACGTAGCCTAAACCAAGGACAAGTCCTGGCACGGCAAGTGTCGCAATAGAGAATAAATGAAGAGGTTTTCCGAGCTTACCTTTGCAACGTGTTGAGACGTAGCCAATGATGTAAGCGAGGATTGTACCAATTACACCAACAAGTAGAGAAATCACCAGCGAATTACGGATATATGTTGGAATTGGGAAACTTGATTTGCCTGAAAAAGCAAGTTCATAGTTGGCTAAACTGAAGGACTTATTAAGTGGAAAATCCTTCATAAATGAGATGGATATAAACGTAATCGTTGGAGTGAGTAAAACTAGCGAGATTAAGATAACGACGAATAAAGAAATAGCGTTAAATAACTTGGTCGGTTTAATTGTTTCTTGTCGAGCAACACCTTCACCGCTATCTTTAATCATTAAATCGGAAACGAACGCGATAATGGCTGGAACTAAAAGAAGTAAAGCAATAACCGCTCCACGTCCATAACCAGTCATTGTTCCAGCTTTAGCTTCTTCATATAAGAACATTGGTAAGGTATCAACATTACCAGCGACTTCCATTGGTAGACCATAATCAGCAATGATTAATGTGAAAGCGGCAAAGAAACTCGAGATTAACGCGCGTCTAAGATAAGGAATAGTAATAAAGATAAAGCTTCTAAATCTTCCTGCTCCTAGAGTATTTGAAGCATCATAAATGCTTCTATCTTCATAAAGAAGAGCATCATAAATTAACAAGAAAGAAATTGGGAAGGAGAAGACAACTGATCCAAAAATAAGATCAAAAAAGCCTGATCCATCCATGTTTCCTCCAAAGATGGAATTCACAAATCCAGACGGACTAAATAAGAACTTGGTTCCAAGTCCGATGGATAATGTTGGAATTAACATTGGAAGAGTGAGTAATAAGACTAACCACTTCTTTCCTTTAATTCTTGAACGAGACAAGAAATAGGCGGCAATCGTAGCAAGAATTGTTGCTAAAACTGCACCAACAAGTGAATAGATTAATGAGTTTAAAATTGATGGTCCTAACTTTGGATTAGAGAAGACATATTCAAACGATTTTCCATCCGCTTTAGTGAGCAAAACAATTAATGGAAGGAATAAGAAAACAAACAGGAAAACCATCAACGCAAGTTGAATATAGAATGATGGTTTTATTCCTTTGAAAAAGCTAGCGATTCGTGAAAAACCACCAGCAATTCTTGGTTCGTTTGTCTTTTCTTTCTTCATTTTTTATTTTGTGGAATCGATGATTGCTTGAGCCTTTTCATCGAGGTGTTTGATGATGAATTTTTTGACAAAATCATCAGCAGGATGTTTGTAAATGTTGTTTGGTGTATCAAACTGCGCGATGTGGTTATCATTCATCACGATAATGCGGTTTGACATTGAGAAAGCTTCCTCTTGATCGTGGGTAACATAAATCATTGTCTTATTGAGTCGTTTTTGAAGTTCTTTTAACTCTTTTCTTAATGACATACGAATGTCGGCATCAAGAGCAGCCATTGGTTCATCAAATAAAATGATGTCTGGGTTCATTACAAGTGTACGCGCAATCGCCACACGTTGTTGTTGACCGCCAGAAAGTTTTGTTGGTTTCTTATCAGCGAATTCGCTTAAACCAACAATGTTTAAAGTTTCTTCAACACGTTTTTGAATTTCTTCTTTAGAAACGTGATGGGCTTTTAATGGATAAGCCACATTAGAAAATACGGACATGTTTGGGAAAAGGGCGTAGTTTTGGAAAACTAATCCCATGCCTCTTTCACTTGGCTTCTTTAAGGTGATATTCTCGTTGTCCTTAAGGACCATTCCGCTATCAGCCTTTTCAATACCAACAAGAATCTTGAGTAATGTGGTTTTACCACATCCAGAGGCACCTAAAATAGAAACAAATTCGCCCTCTTTGACATCAAAGGAGATGTCTTCGAGAACGATTTGTCCGTTATATTTCTTATTAATGTTTTGAACAGATAACTTACTCATCGTTAGATTTTCCAAGCATCAAGAAGTTCTTGTTTATAAGCTGGATCAAGAAGATTCTTCATATTTGTGTAATCAACACTGTAATCAGAAGGAGACTTCCAGTTTGGAACAGTAACTGCTTTAGCCTTATCTGCTTTATAGATTGTTTCTGGAACGATTTGACAGTTGTCTAAATAATTCACATAAGAGAAGAAGTAATCATAAACTTCTTTAACACCTTCCTTCTCCTGTTTTCCATTGATCATTCCCATGGTATACAAAGTATATGGGGAACCTTCAGCAAAGTATGTGATACCAATGTCATCATTCTTATTTGCATATTCAACGGCTTGGAAGTGCATTCCTAAACCAACCGCGATTTCCTTGGAGTTAACTCCTTTGACTGGACCAGAACCAGAGGAAGAGAATTCTTTAATGGAACTATTCTTTAAATTATTAAAGTAGGTCACAGCAGCATCTTTTCCGTAAACGGAAGCATAACCATTATAGAAGTAGTAACCAGTACCACTGCTCTTTGGGTTAGGCATCATCACGGATTTAGCTGGTAAAGATTTTAAATCTTCATAAGAAGTTGGAACTTCCTTATGGAGTTCTGCAAGTTTACTCTTGGAGTAGACAATGCATCCAGCTTCTTTATCTTGGATGTGATATTTCTTGTGTCCGATGTGTTTTCCACCACTAGCAAGATCAACATCGTGTTGGTACTCTAAAACTTCATCAACATAGTTAGAAGTATCATAATCACTTAAATCAGCGAATAAGTCAGCGTTTTGAGAAAGCAGGATTTCTGCGTTGGTAATTTCAATACCGACGAAGATATCAGCTTCGGTATCAACGCCGTTAGCTTGGAATTCCGCCATCAGAGCACCAGTATCTTTATAAACAATTTCGATTTTCTTGTCTGGGAACTTCTTATTGAGTTCTTCATTCCATAACTCAATACGATTTGGTTCATGAGCAGTAAAGATATAAATAGTATCATCCTTAGAGCAGCTAGGAAGGCCAGAACCAGCTAAAACAAGAAGAGGAATTAGTTTAGTAATTTTGTTCATTTTGTGAACCTCCTATCGTTCAACTGAACATTATTATATATAGAAAAATGAACATGTAAAGAAAGAAATATTTATATTTCCAGTTGTCTACAATTTGTGGACAACTTACTTTTTTTGTTTTGTCGTAATTAATTCCGAGCAATAAGCAAAAATGACAAAAGCAAAATGAAGAAGTATACCAAAATGAATAAAAGTTAGTCATAACAAACAAATAGTTTGATAATTTTCTCGCATACACGTATATTAATAAGCAGATAAAGAAATTATTTTTCTTATCGAAAGTTAGTCAATGATTCTAAAAAAGACAGAAAACTAAATCACCAAACTTGGTTTTTTGTCTTTTTTTCATGTTCATTGCTAACTAGAAAGGATACTTAGATGAAAAGATTATCTAAAAAACAAATGTGGATCTTCGCGTTAGGTCAACTTGGTTGGTCCATGTTGGGTGGGATCATTAACGCTTGGTTAGTGACCTTTTATCTACCAACCGCGAAAGATATCTCAGATAATGGGGCCACACAATTTATTGTGCCAGGTCTGATTATCGGAGGATTCCTAACCGTCTTAGGTCTCATTACTGCCTTAAGCCGTGTCTTTGACGCGGTCACCGACCCTCTTATTGCTTCCTTATCAGATCGAAGTAAAAACAAAAGAGGTCGTCGTATTCCATTTATGCAATGGGCCGCGATTCCATTCGCCGTTGTCACAGTACTCTTATTCTGCGCACCAGTGAACGCTATATCTGGATGGAACATCGCCTGGATTGCGATCTTCATTGTCTTATTCTATTTATTTATGACCATGTATTGTACTCCATACAACGCATTAATCTCTGAATTTGGTAAGACTCAAGAAGACCGTATGAATATTTCCACATACATCTCCTTAACTTACTTTGCTGGTACGCTTCTAGCGTACACTCCATTCGTTTTCGCGGGCTTCCTTAGAGGCGCCGTTGGAAACTCCTGGGCATATCGTATCTGCTTTATTGTTTTAGCTGTGATTGCCTGTGTTTGTATGTTACTTCCAACATTCCTTCTTAAAGAGAAAGAATTCGTTGATTCTAAACCA
>CAMGZN010000017.1 GCA_946183335.1 uncultured Caryophanales bacterium
AGAGGATTTTGTTGCTTTTTTAACGTATTTATTGGTTGTTTTAAGAATTTTACGTTTATTTTTCTTACTGAGTTTAGAGAAGATGACGATAACGATGATTAAAGCCACCACTGCCACACCAGCAATAATTGCGATGGTTTTAACATCGAGTTTCTTGCTATCATCCTTTGGATAAACTGGTGTGTCATTGCCTTTCGCGATGACATCGCTACTTGGTTTAGCTGAACCAGTTGGATGATTTAAATCATCGGATGTTCCCCAGATGTAATCAGCCCATTGAGGGAAATCAATAAATGGGTTTCTATTGTGTGAGAAATTACGATACAAAAGATTATTACGATGAATCTCAAAAGAATCGACTGGGTCGAGCTTATTCCACTCTAAAAGATCTTGAAGAATACCAATTTTTCCAGTTTCACTTTGTGTGGATGAATAACCTTCATCTTGCCAACTTGTAACATCGTTAACAATTGCCAAATTTGGATTAGATGAGTCAATTGTTTCTCCAGTGGCTTCAAGATAGTTATAACGAGCCATCATGTAGAAGACTGCACGAGCAATATCGCCTTTATCGCTATCTTGCGGTTCGAAAACTTTTACTGAACCGCCAAGTCGTTTGGAATAACCTAATTTATTACCGCTTAAATATGAATATGTTGTTCCAGCATCTTCAATTAACGAACTGCTATCAACATTACCATAATAGAAATTACTATGTAATTTATTAACATAACCATTACCGGCCATAAGGTGCATCATATCACCCCTAGCGCCAACGTTACTCGTTTGCGTTTCAAAACCTAAAGATTTTGGCCAAACGTGTTCTTGGTTGATTCCATAGTTCTTTTGAGAGTGGTCAGACCAAGCTTTTGTGCCGTTATCTTTATCGCGGTTTACATATAAAGCGTGAACGTAAGGATCACTTCCACGATCTTTTTCGACACTTGAACCATAAACATAACCAATAATTTTATTTGTCGAAGGATTATATCCTTCAATTTCACTAGCTGGAGATTTGGTCCAGTCACGATCGATAATTTCATATGCTTGCCAGACTTGGGTTGTACCACTAGCTCCATAAGCATAAGGAGTATGACCTTCTTTTAGAACAGGTTTTAGGTTCTTTAATAAGTTTGTGCCTTGTAATTCAGATTCGCTTTTACTATCTAAACCAGCATAGTATTCGCGAATCTTTTCATCCTCAACATCATTTAAATCTATTTCTGTTGGAACCTTCACCGCATTCTTTTGAACATAAAGATCAAAAGCTTGTGCAACACCAACCTTGGAACTGCTTTGAGTTGAGACAAAACAGAACGAGAATGTAAGTAATAATGGGACAATAAATTTCTTCATTAGAAAGCCTCCACTTATAGTATAGTTTATTTTCAAAATATTGAAAATAATTAGTTAAATTAATCCAGCGAGTAGATTAAGAATCATTCCGACGAAAACTAGCGAAACAGCGATTGTTAATTGAACTTTATTATGTGCTTTGAAAAACAAAACTGTTGCGAACGAAACGATAATGAAATCTAGTCCAACGATAACGTTCACGATTGCTGGAACAGAATTCGCGTATGAAAGCGCAGTATAGCGAAAGATTGTTAATAAAGCGTTAAAAACAGCTCCGATAAAGATGTAGACGTGATCGATAAAACGAATATGTCCAAGTTCTTTAAGATTCCTTGTACATAGTGAGGCCACCGCCATTGATACAAAACAAATTAACATCTGATGGAATGAAATAACATCGGATGGAATATGGCTTAGTTTAAGTTTCACTATGAGGAGTAAAAACGCATAAGCAATTGTTGAAACAGCCGCGAAGGTAATCCACATTGATTTCGCGCTTTTATTCATCTTTTTGTTAAATATAACAAACATAATCGTTCCAATGAAACACAAAAGCCCAATTGAATAAAGAGTAATATTAAGTGGTTTTCCTCCGTTCGTGACACTCATGAACATGAAAATCATGAACAAAGAATTCGACAAGAAAAGTGTTCCTGATGCGACAAAGTTGGTGAATGTTTCTAGGTTAGTTCGCTTAATCGCAAGAAAATAAAAGAACCAGTCAATCGCAGTTAAAGCTCCAACGATACCAATCCAGAGCCAATCTTCACCGCTTAAGTTATATAAAGTTGGAACATGACCCAAAACTAATGCGATAAGAAAACAAGCAATCACAATAAAGAATGATTTCACCGTCGCATTTGTTAACGCCGAAGCATGATTTGCGCCAAGACGATTAAAAATCGTGTTTCCTGCGGAAGCAAATAAAGCTAGAAAGGCAAATAGAATATATTCCATGGATTTAATTAAAGAAAACCCCGGGATTCCAGGGTTATACGTTCGGGCGGAGATTTAGAGATTCGAACTCTAGCGGGACTTGCATCCCCTATCGGTTTTCAAGACCGACCCCTTCAACCACTTGGGTAAATCTCCATCGGGTGGACCCAGTAGATCCTGACACTACAACCAGTCGGTTATGAGCCGAATGCTCTTCCTTTGAGCTATGGGTCCAGTTCGTGTCGCCTAGTAATATAACACAAAAACGTGTTTGTTTATACAAAAATTTGATTGAGGTAATCATGGTGTCGAATTTGAAGTGGAGTTGAAGAACATAACGAATTGCAACCAGCAAATGTTTCTTCACCAATTGATGTTAAGTTTAACTTGATGTTATTAAAGTAAATATATCGTACAAAATTTAACTATAAAGTCGGGACGTAGCGCAACTTGGTAGCACACTACCTTGTGGTAATGGTTGTCAGTTCAAATCTAATCGTTCCGACCATTTTTTAAATAAAAAAGGATTGTTCAAAACAATCCATAATTTGATTTTAGGTCTAAAGATAGATTAATTTGGCGTTGATACAAACGTAAAACGATGACCAATGTAATCAATATCTTCAGCTAAGTTTGGCCAATAGAAGATACATAAATGGCGTCGATATTCAGAAACAATTTCCTTATCAACGTAACGAGCACGTGGCTTTAAGAAAATAGGTCCAATATGGAGACAATTAAAATAGGTCCAACATTTCTTATGTATATAGGTCGAGATTTGATGATAACAGGTTAGGTTTCCGTAATCAGGCGTTCCAAAATAGAAATAATCAACTTTTCTAGCTTGAGGATCAAGGCCTTGAACCATTGTTCGTTCAAAAACAGCCATAATTACATCCCTGTTATTATTTAACTCATCATTGGCTTTTTTAATTTTGTCTTTATAAGCAAATGTGAGTTCCATTGTATTCATTCGCTTTGTGCCTGTACCGTCAGTTGTTCCATCGCCAAAATGATTTAAAAGAATCGTATCGAGTGTTTCTTGACTTACACCTTTTGAGCGAAGGAATTCAATGAAGCTAGTGATCTCTTCACTATGGACTTCATTTGAATGGCCCATTTTAACAGAAATGTTTCGTACTTGGTCATGCCACTTAATGTAAATATCTGGTTTATAAACATCATCATACTGCTTTGATTCGATAACATCATTGGCGCTTGCGCCTGGAAAAATCATCCGAATCATCGTTTGAAGATTGAGGTTAATTTCACACAATTTTTTACCATCAATCGAACCCGCAATTTGAAGTTCATTTAATAATCCGTTATTTGAAGGCATGTTTTTATCCTCCTTTCACTATTTAAATGCGTTAAAATTTCAAAAAAGTGTTCATTTGAGTTTCTTAAAATATTTTATTTATAAAATTTTTTATTTTTTTATACCTGGGACACTTTTTCATATTACATCTGGCTGTTTGGAAGTTCATTTTATCGATTTTTCATATAAAAAAATCTCTCTTTTTATTTTGAGAGATTGATGTATTTTGGTAGCTGAGGAGGGACTTGAACCCCCGACCTTGAAGGTATGAACTTCCTGCTCTAGCCAGCTGAGCTACTCAGCCAAATTTTGGTGGATCTGAAGAGGATCGAACTCTCTACCTTCTGAATGCAAATCAGACGCTCTCCCAAGTGAGCTACAGACCCAGCGCAAAATAATTATACATAGTTATTTGCAATAAACAACAGAAATTTTGCTTGTCTTTACGCTCACTTGTGAGAGCGCATAATCAGTTCTGGTTTTGGGTTTTTAACGGTCGTGTGGGATGGAATGTCCTCACGAATATAAGTATTTGATCCAACAATGACATCATCACCAACTTTAATATCACCTAGAATTGTCGCATTCGCGTAAATAGTCACATTATTTCCAATTGTTGGGTGACGTTTCACTCCATGAATATCTGTAGCGTTTGTAACGCTAATCGCACCTAAAGTTACTCCTTGATACAAAACAGCACGCTTACCAATGACTGTGGTTTCACCAATAACAATACCAGTTCCGTGATCGATAAAGAACGGTACACCAATCTTTGCGGCTGGGTGAATATCAATCCCAGTTTTACTATGAGCTTCTTCAGAAATAATTCGGGCGCACAGCTTGTAGCCCATTTCATAAAGAAGATGGGCAATACGATAGTAAACTATCGCTTTAAAACCTGGGTAAGCATAGACAACTTCTTCTTCACTATCCACTGCCGGATCACTTTCCATAAAGAAAGAGAGGTCTTGTTCAAGATCTTTTTTTATTGAATCAAGACCTCTGATAAAGTCTTTTGAGTCAAGACAACCTAAACAAGATAGACAACTAGAAATCGAACTTTCGTTTTCACTTGGATGAGGAACAATAAAAAGAGCTTTAATTGATTCTTCAATAAGTTTTAAGATTTGTTCGTAATTTCTTTTTTCTACCATTGATAGCGGTCTCCTTTATCTGGAAGAATGACCACAATCTTCTTATTTGTAAGATTATGGCTAACGCTATAATTATACGCAGCTTTCAAGGCTGCGCCAGCACTAACTCCAACAAAGAAGCCTTGTTCGTGGAGGATTTTTGCTCCTTCACGAGCTTCTTCGTATGAAACTGTGACGACATCTTTCAGATATTGTTTGGAGAAAATTGAAGGGATGAAGTTTGCTCCAATTCCTTCGATTTTGTGAGGATTTGCGACTCCTTTTGTGATTAATGGAGATTCAGTTGGTTCGACACCAATCACTTTCACTGGATTTCCTTTGTCATGGAAATATTTAGAAACTCCAGTAACTGTACCTCCAGTACCAATTCCGGCAAAAATATAGTCAGGATTTGCTAAGGATTTTTCAATTTGTGGAGCCGTAATCACAATATGTGATTCGACATTGAGAGGTTGGTTAAACTGGTTAAATTCGAAAGAGTGAGGAATTTCAGTCAATAATTGCTGGACTTTTTCCTTACAAGCTTTCATTCCACCACCATTAACTTCCACCAATGTGGCCCCATATTTTTTTATGAGATCTTTCCTTCCTTGCGACGCACTTACTGGAAGAACGATGATGGCTTTGTAACCAAATTCTTTTTGGAAATAAGCTAAACCAATGCCGGTATTTCCACTTGTTGCTTCAATCACAACACTTTCTTTGGTTAACGTACCATCCTTTTTTAAAGAAGAAAGAATGTAATAGACGGGAATGTCTTTTACTGAACCGCTAGGATTAACGGATTCATCTTTGACGTAAAAGTGGTTTTTACTTCCGTCTACAAAAACTTCTTTAAGGTTTTCGTTTCCTAATTTCATGGCGATATTTTTTCACACACTTTCAAATAGTGCAAATAATACGATAATTTCTCGAATTATATTATTGAGATTTACTGACGCGAGTGATAAGATAATTGCCGCTGGTTCCATAGCCAAGTGGTAAGGCAATTGACTGCAACTCAATGAGCGTCAGTTCAACTCTGACTGGAACCTCCACTATTGTGCTTGAATAATTTAATTCAAAAGATTAAGATATTTAAGCCAAATGCGCCTGTAGCTCAATTGGATAGAGTATATGACTACGAATCATAAGGTTGCACGTTCGATCCGTGTCAGGCGCGCCAATCCTCTATCCAATTGAGTTAGAGGAACTCGGGATGTAGCGTAGCTTGGTATCGCGCTTCATTTGGGATGAAGAGGCCGCAGGTTCAAATCCTGTCATCCCGACCAAACAAAAGAAAAGTCCGAATTGATCGGGCTTTTTTTGTTGTCGGAAATGACAGGATTGAGATGGTGTTTTTAATTATCAGAATTAAATGTCACGATGACGGTTGATTAATGAGACTAAACAAGCAAAACCAGCGATGACAATCACAGAGACAATAATTGCTCCAGCGATTTGTCCACCGCCAACATCAGCTTGGACCATTTGTTTCATTCGTCCATCTAGCCAGTAATCAGAGAACTTAAAGTCTCCAAGCTTAGACACCAAAGTGTCTCCTAATGAAAGAAGTAGATTCATTGCGATTGGGCCAACGATACAAAGTGTGATGGCTAAACTGAGTTTTCTACACAAGTAGGAAATCGCGAAGAAAATCACAAAATAAGCTAGAGAGATAAAAAGAATGCCGAAGAATGCACCAACATAGTTATTTCCAGCCGTTCCAAATCCATCAAACATGAATGTTCCAAAGAGCAAACTCAGGACCATATCAGCGAATAGCATCATCAAATACGCTGTTAAAACAGCGACGACTTTTGCATAAAAAACATTTTGTCTTGAATAGCCGCGAGCGTAGACGTTTTTTAACGTGTCAGACCCAAAGTCTTCACACACCAAAATCGCGATCATGATGCCTCCAAGAATGGCGATTTGTCCATTACTAAAGACATCTTTTAACATAGTTAAACCAGAATAAACAGATTGATAGTTCTCATCTAATTTCTTAAGTTCTGGTTCAAGAGCCTTCATTGTTAACGCTGTAATAAGAATAAAGGCTACAGAGATAGCAAAGCAGACATAGAAAGCTTTGCTTTTGAAGAGTTTTCTAAATTCAAAGCGAAGTAATTGTCTCATAACTATTTACCTAGCCTTTCAATGAAATAATCTTCAAAACCATTACCAGAGAAGGAGAGTTCCTCCACTGGAATGCCAGCTTTGACGAGTGCTTCATTAATCTTTTCTGGATGTTCAATATCCGAGTAAAGAGAAATCTTGTCTCCATCAATTTTGTAATGATGTAGCCAGTCGTTCTTTAGAAGAACTTCTTGGGCTTTCTTAGTTTCTTTAGTGATGATGTTTAAGCAAGTTTTGCAACGTTCTTGGAGATCACGAGCAGAAATTTCTTCAACAAGTTGTCCTGCATGAATGATTCCATAACGGGTCGCAATTTTGCCTAACTCATCTAAAAGATGAGAAGAAATAATAAATGTGACGCCTTTTTCTTGGTTGAGTTTTAGAATGAGATCTCTGATCTCCTTGATACCGGCTGGATCAAGTCCATTGATTGGTTCATCAAGAACTAGGAGTTCCGGATTGCCTAATAAGGCAATAGCAATTCCTAATCTCTGCTTCATACCAAGCGAGAATTGTCCGGCTTTCTTTGTGCCAGTATTGCCTAAACCAACGAACTCTAAAAGTTCTTTGATTTGTTTGTCGTCACCACCGGCAAGGATGGAGAAACGTTTCATATTCTCAAAAGCGGTACAGTTTTTATAAATTCCAGGAGCTTCAATTAATGAACCGATTCGACGGCGTTGATTGTTGAGGTCTTTCTTGCCAAAAAGGAGAATTTCTCCGCTAGTTGGGATTAAAGTTCCAAGAATCAGACGCATGGAAGTTGTCTTACCTGCGCCATTTCGGCCAATAAAGCCGTAAATATCGCCTTTTTCAACGTGGAGGTTAACATTATCCACGGCGACTTTATTATTGAACTTCTTAGTCAGATTTATTGTTTCAATAACGTATTTCACAATAATCCTCCTTATTTTTGCTTCGAAATGATTCGTTTGGCTTTCACTTTGTTGAAGCGTTTGCGATCAAAAATCACATACGTGACAATCGCGACAACTGCAGCGGCCTGCACAGCGAGCACAATAATGGCCCAGAGTGGAAGTGGGTTTGTACGAACTTGTTGCCACATTTCAATGACGGCTTGGTTATCTTTGCCATAGTCATCCATCATGCATAGCATGTGGAGTTGTGAGGCTTCTGGGAACTGGGAACGCAACATACGCGCATAAACTGCATATGGAACTTCTTGCTCCTTACCATCAATGAGTTCAGTTGTGGTTTCTTCGGTGTCAAGTTTCCAGGACCAGATAATCGCATCATCCAAACAATATGCTTCTGGATCTTCTGGAGCGTCATCAATGCTTCCTTCAAAGAAGTAACGAATGTCATATGGGTCAGACATTGCTTCGAGTTCTTCGTCAGTTAACTCTTCGTCCTCCATTGCGACACGAACATCATAATAATCGCAGACATATTCGAGCACTCCTTCAGTTGAAGTTGATGAAGTATAACCAACATAATCCATGTTCGAAATGGCTTGTTCTTCCTCACACATAAAGTCAATGAAGTCCAGAGCGTATTTGTGTTGATCGCTGACCTCTGGAATAGCCCAAGAGTCAGTGAAAATGTTGCTTCCTTCTTCTGGTAAAGAGAAGTAAATTTCCGCATCATTTTCAGTCTGAGCCTCATAAATCGCCCAGGTTGCATCGCCACTCCAAGCAAGGTTTGCGCCAATCTTTTCTCCAGAGACCATGTCGGTTTTTCCAGAGTCAACTTCAAAGCCAAAAGCATTGTCTTTGAGCTTGTTCATATCTGCGCTAACAAGCTCTAAAGTTCTTTCATCACAACGATTGAAAATCACCGTCAATTCTTGGTTAAATGCCTGCAAATCTTCAGGATTTTCAAAATCGTAATCTTTCTTTAATTCTTCGATTTCGTCATGATAAACATGGAGAATTGAGACAGCATAAACATCACGAACAGAGTCCTTAATCGAGAATGATCCTTTGATGGATTCTTCATAGAGAACTTCCCAACTTGAGAACTTTTCTTGGAGTTCTTCGAGAGTGAATTGTTGATAACCTTTAAACGCTGGATTATACATCACTCCAACAGTTCCCCACATGTATGGAACAGCATAATCAGCAAGAGTTCCTTTTGTGCGTTCATATGGGTCTTTATCATCATCTTTATAATCTAATTTTTTTGGATAAATGTTGTTATAAATTGATGTCTCTTCACCCCAAAGATAATCAGACAAGTTATCTTTAAGATTTTGCTTGATATCTTGATCGTGTTCAGATTCATCGAAAAGAGGTTGAAGAAGACCATTGGTAATCATCTTTTGAATCATGTAGTCAGAAACGTTAATGATGTCGTAGTTAGACTTGCCTGTCATCATTTCGTTATAACATGTTTCTGGAGTGTCGAATGTGTCATAGACATAATCAAACTTCAAGCCTTCTTCTTCATATTGTTTGTCCATATAACGAACAAACTGTTCCATCATGTCACAGTCATAATAGACTTCGGCTTCTTCATCATCCGCGTGTTTCTTACATAAGTAAGAGACTTCGCCGTCTTCATTCACTTCTGTCGTGTATTCATCTTCATCAAGATACTCATTACAAGCAGAACAGAAAACACCTTCTTCACTAGCTTCATAGATGTAGTCAGCGGAGTTAAGAACACGGATAATAATTTTGTCTTTGCTAGATGAGGAACATCCTGCACAAGATGCGGCTCCTAAAAGGAGTGCACCAAAGAAAGCTAACTTATTCTTAAGCATCTTTTCTCACTCCTTTCTTGTCCTTACGATACTTATAAAGAGAAATCGCGAGGACACCACCTAAAACGATAATAAAGATAAACAAAGTTAAAGGACGAAGTTCCGCTGGAACAGCGTGTTTCTTTAAACTTGTTTGAATAAATGTTGATAAAGTTTCAATCGCAGCGTCTCCACTAAGCAAACCTGCTCCACGAGTAAACTCGGTGACGATATAATCGTCCAATGACAAAGTCATTGAAAGGAGGAAGCCAGAGAACATTCCGCTAGCGATTTGTGGAACCACCGCTTTCATTAAAGCTTTATTTGGGGTGGCGCCTAAGTCAAGCGCAGCCTCATAAATATGTGGATCCATCTGGGTTAGTTTTGGTTTGACGTTTAAGTAGACAAATGGAATGGATAAGACCACATGACCAATTAAAAGTGTCCAGAAACTAAATAGTTTTGTTTTAAAGATGTATGTGCCTAAGAAGACAAACATCACAGTTAAACTTAAAGCGATAACAATTTCCGCGTTAGCGATTGGGATTTGGGTAGCGAATTCCACTGCTTTTTTCTTCTTATTCGATAAGTAGAATGTGCCAATCGCTCCTAAAGTGCCAAGGACTAAGGAAATGAGTGAGGAAACAACCGCGATAATCAGTGTGTTTCCCACCGCAGTCCAAATTTGGTTTGCTACTTTAGTGTTCGAGAACAAGTTCTTAAACAAATCAAAGGAGAAATTGTAATTTCCAGTAAATGAAATAACGTCATTGCTACTAAAAGCAAAGGCAATTAAAACAAGGATTGGTAAGTACATGATTAAAAGAATCAAGTACAAATAGCTTCGAGCGAGGATTTTCTTTACCATAATCCACCTCGATTCTCTTCTTTTTCTCCTTTGGTCGCAAACATGGAGATGGCGACAAGGATAAGAAGAACAAAGGCCATAAACGAGCCGTTATTCCACTGGTTATTCGCAAAGTTAAGGTAAATAAAGTTACCAACTAACGCGATATTACCTTCTGATAAGGCATCAGAGATAACGTAAGAAGACATTACTGGAACAAATGTCATTGTTATCGCAGAGATAATACCTGGAAGGGATTGTGGAAGAATTGATTTAAAGAAGACTTGTGTTGGGTTTGCGCCTAAGTCCGCGCAAGCTTCAATTTGACTCTTGTCGAGTTTAAGCATTGTTGTATAAAGCGGAAGAATAACGAATGGAAGATAGTTATAAACCATACCTATTAAAGTAGCGAGGTATGGATAGTTTCCACCATTAATTCCGATTGCAAACAAGATGTCACGTGTGGCTGTTGTTCTAAGAACAAAGTTAATCCACATTGGCATAATAAAGAGCATCACAAGTACAGCGTTCTTGTTATATTTCTTATTGGCTAAGAAGTAAGCAATTGGGAAACCAATTAGTAAGCACAAGGCTGTAGCTTCAAGCGCAATAAAAAGAGAAACAAGAAGGACGTCCCAGTTTCCTTTGTTAGAGAAGAAATTCTTCGCCGCATCAAAGGAAAGATGTCCGCTTGCGTCGGTGAATGCGTAAAAGATGATTAATCCGATTGGAATAATCACAAACAGCGACAAGAAGATCGCGTAAGGAATAGCGAGGTATTTCCTTTTAAATTTCATAGTCGTCAACAGATCCTTTTAAACGAACTTTAATGTCGTCTTTGTTAACCATGATACCGACTTCTTCACCTTCATTAAAGGTGTATTCGGTTTCAACAATGAAATCTTCGTCGTCGGCGCAACGGACAACGATTTGGTAATGGTCGCCGTGATAAATACTAGACACAATGTGTCCAACGATTGTACCAGCTTCGGTGTCGTCAGTGAGTTCCACTTTGTCTAAAGGAATCTCAATCGACACCTTCGCTCCGGTAAAGTCAAACTTCTTACCGGATTTAGCAACAACATATCCATCCTCATCTAAAGATGAATCTTTAATTAATTGAGTTAAATTGAGTTCAAGATAACCATCAGCAAGATCAACACTATCATCCTTGTTGACTTCAAGGTTGGTGAAGATATTGGAGAGATTATCTTTCTTCATGACGTGAATGCCATCTGGTTTAATGTCAATTGAAACTGGGCCTTCATCAAAGGCTTCAGTAGATTTCGCGATAACTTCGTTTTTACCAACCATAATGACGTATTCATAGTGGACACCTTTGAAGACTTTCTGGGTGATGACACCGTCAACTTTGCCTTTTCCTGGTTTACCAAGAATAATGTCTTCTGGACGGACGACAACGTCGTAACGTTCGTTGACTGGGTAGTCGTCTAAACATTTGAACTCTTGTCCAAGGAACTTAATGACTTTCTTACCAGTCATGAGCGCGTTATAAATATTGGATTCTCCAATAAAGTCCGCGACAAAGGCATTGACTGGTTCGTTATAAATTTCTTCTGGAGTACCAACCTGTTGGATGACTCCATCATTCATGACAACGATCATGTCTGACATAGTCAGAGCTTCTTCTTGATCGTGGGTGACATAAATAAATGTCATGCCTAAACGTTGGTGCATGGCCTTTAATTCAATCTGCATTTCTTTACGCATCTTGAGGTCAAGAGCACCTAAAGGTTCATCTAAAAGAAGAATCTCTGGCTTATTGACGATACAACGAGCAATCGCGACACGTTGTTGTTGACCACCAGAAAGGGTGGAGATGTCACGGTCTTCGAGTTCTTCTAGATCAACGATCTCTAAAGCTTTAAAGACTAAGTCATCAATTTCTTGTGTGGTTAAGTGACGAAGTTTTTGGACTTCTTCACCTTTTTTGTTTTTCTTCACATAAGGAATCTTTTTCAGTTTCAGACCAAAAGCAACGTTATTATAAACGTTTAAGTGTGGGAACAACGCATAGCGTTGGAACACAGTGTTGATTGGTCTTTTATACGGAGGCAATAAGGTGATGTCTTGATTATTCAAAAGAATCGTACCTGAACTTGGTAGTTCAAAACCTCCAATCATTCTTAAAGTGGTTGTTTTTCCACAACCCGAAGGACCAAGAATGGTCACAAATTGTCCTTTTTTAATGTCTAACGTAAAATTATCGACCGCTTTAAAATCGTCGAATTGTTTTACGACATTATTTAAGGAAATAATTACTTCTTCGGATGCCATAAGCTACCCTCCATAACCAAATACAATAAATAACGGAATTAAACTTAAGATTTTTAAGTCAAAAAAACTATATCAATTATTGTTTAAAAATCAAACAATTTTTTGCATTATTTTTTCGACACCTCTTTTTATAAAAGATTTGATATTTTTTTGATTAACTTTATAATATGGGCAATGAAAAAGGTTTCGAAGGCAATTTTAATCCCTTTATTTTGTCTCTCTTTTAGCGTTCTTTCTGGCTGTGCAAAAAAGGACGAACGCGTTAAATTGACATACGGAGAAGTGACACATCAAAAATATCACGAGATTTCGTATGCACGTTTAGAAAAAATGATTGACGCGAAAGAATCATTCCTTTTAGTTGTTGATCCAAAAGGTTGCTCCTGCTTTTCATATTTTATGAAAGCCAGCGAAGACTACATCAAAGACAATCATTTAGTTCTCTACTATATGAAAGTCGCCGACTTTAATGGAAACGAGAATAAAGGCATCAAAGTTGTCGAAGGAAGCACTTCATTCTCCATCTTTAATAAAGGCGAAATTCAACAATCCATCGTTTCGAACTCTTCAACAGAGATTATGGAGCAAAAAGACAAGTTTGTGGAATATGTCGACAAATACATCAAAAAACCAAATATGTATTTAGTCACTCCAAGTGATTTAGATGTGATGTATAAGAATGCGAATAAATCTTTGATTTATTTCGCGAGAAATAAATGTGGAGACTGCTCTTATATTAATAAGAATTTCTTATTTGATTACATGTACGAACGCGAAGAGATTATGTACGTCCTTGACGGAGACGAATCTGTTCGTAAGTATGATGAAGGTGGAAATCTCATTAACCAAGCCGAATGGCAAGAGTTTAAAGCCAAATATGGCTTAACCACCGGAAACAACCCAAAATATGGCTTCGGAGATGATAAAACAGGTGGTGTTGTTCCAACATTCCTTGTAGTAAGCGGAACCGAAGAAGAAGTGACATACCATTCTGGTGCAGTCGCGTTTAACGACACTGTCACAAAAGTCGGTGAAGAATACAAAGTGACAAATACTTACTACTCCACCGCTCGTCAGGCTGACTTAAATTATCTTAATGGACTTGGATCATTAGAAAATATTCCAGTTCAAAAAGATGATGTCTTCTTCTTTAATGAAGAGGAAACAGTTGGCACATGGAAGCAAGCAGCAAGTCAAGATGCTTACTTTACTCGTGTGAAAGCATTCTTAGATATCTACCTTCCTCAAATGACCTATCAATTCTAAACAAAAAGAGTCCAAATCGGACTCTTTTAATTCTTTAAAGAATTACTTTCCAAGTAGTTCTTTTCTTTTTTGCTCTAATTCTTCATCAGTAATGTAACCTTGCTTATGGAGGTTTTCATACTGCTGGAAGAGTTTGTTTTCGCGGCTACTTTCTTCTTTAAATGCCTCAACTGGTTGAGCCTCAACTATTGGAGCTTGTCCTTGTGGAGCTGGTTGAGACTCAGCTTGTTCAATGGCGATTAACATTCGCATTTTACTTGTGAAGAATACACTACGAAGAATGATGAATGTAAAGGCTAACGACATGCAAATTCCGGCGGCATAGCCAAATGGGAACCAAGCTTGTCCATCTTTAGCACCAACAATAATTGAGACGATAACAAGTGCCAAAGTAATGCCGAAAAGTGACATCGAAATAATAAAGAAAACTAGCGCTCCTTTTTGAGCTTTTTTGTATTCCTTTTCAATTTCATTTTTATCAATAATCATTGTTTTTTACCTAATCGATCCGTAATTCGCTGGGCATTTTCATAAATTAAGGTAATTGGTTCATCAACGAAGAATTCGTGATTATAATAGAGAACCTTGCCATTAATCATTGTCATCTTAATGATGTCTTTACTTCCAGCGTAAACGATGTTCTTTGGAATATTATGAATTGGTTGCATGGCTGGGTTTTGTAGATCAATCATGATGATGTCCGCGAGTTTACCAACTTCAAGCACATCAGCATCCTTTAAACCCATGACATGTGCTGAACCAACTGTGGCCATTTTTAACACATCAAAGCCATCCATCGCAGACGCATCTTTTGTACTAACTTTCTGTAAAACAGAAGCAAGATACATTTCTTTAAACATATCAAGAGAATTATTCGAAGCTGCACCATCAGTTCCAATCGCAAGTTTAACACCTGCTTTTTGGTATTTCACAAGTGGAGCAATTCCGCTTGCAAGTTTCACGTTTGAACCAGGGTTGGTGACAACATAAATGCCATGCTTCTTACAAAGTTCAATTTCTTCATCGGTGAAATAGTTGCAATGGAATGCACCACCACCATTAG
>CAMGZN010000018.1 GCA_946183335.1 uncultured Caryophanales bacterium
CATTGATGCTCCGCAGGTTAATAAACCAATTATTAAAAGAGACAATTTCTGCTTCAGCATATCTGATGGTACTCCTTTAAAAAGGCATTGATTGCCCTTGAACGCATTCTGTAGAATGTCGATTTCTTATATAGGCCTTTCCACCACGTATTTGATACTTTCCCATCGTGGTGAAAGGTTTCTGTGATGATATATGAATCGATAACCGAAAGGTTCTTTAGAGCTTGATGAATACGGTATCTTTCCGATACGCATCTAAAGTTTCGTCATAACCTTCCGATGAAAACTTCAGGTTTGTGCGCACATATTTAAATTTGGAATCTAATCCTGTGAAAATTCGAATCATTTCCTTTAGTTTTTCACTTTGGTAATCGTTATTGTTGTCCATATTTTTCACTCCTAAAAATTTTTCCTTATATTTCTTAATGCGTAGATTTTGCGCAAAAGTGTTCAAACGACTTTTGCAAAAATATTTTATTTATAAAATTTTTTTGTTTTTTTATAGTTGGGACATTTATAATTGAAATATGCTTATTCTTTGTGGAGCATCTGCTAGCGGCAAAACAGTCACGGCGCTCAACTTACAAAAACGTTATGGTTTAGTCAAAGCTATCACCACCACAACAAGAGCCCTCAGAGAGGGAGAACGCGATGGAGTAGATTACTTTTTCATTTCCAAAGAAGAATTTGAAAAACGCCTGAAAGATGGAAAGTTTGTTGAGTCTTCGTTATACAACGGAAATTACTATGGATGTGGAAAGGACCAAGTTGACGACAATAAAGTCATTGTTCTTGATCCAAATGGTCTACATGCTTTCCAAGCTTTAAATGACCCACACGTGATCACGGTTTTGCTTCTTTGCAATTCGAAAAAACGCGAAGAAAGAATGGTTGGTCGAGGCGACAAAAAAGAGAAGATTGAAGAGCGCCTAAAAAATGACCAATTTGACTTTGCGTTAGACAAAGTTTCAGGTGTTCATTTAATCGTTCACACAGATAATAAAAACATCGACCAAGTGGCCGATGAAATTTACTCTTTTTATCAATCAAAGATGCGATAATGATTTCAATAAACGAGCATACTTTTTCTCGCTTAAATGAAGTCGTTTTTCTTTTGGAATTCCGCGGATATGGAAAAAGTGTTTTGGGTAAAAGTAACCAAGATTTGCTGGTGATTTTACTGCTGCTTGTACTAAACATAACGAGGATTTGTCGGCAGAATTTCCAAATCGATGCATAAATCTTTTTCCAGCATGTTGGAATCGTTTCGAGAAGGTTGTTGCCTCTCCTCCAACGATATTTGTTGAGGCGAGTCCTGGATGACATAATGTCACCTCGGTTTGACCATAAAGATCACTTGATAAATATAGTCCATATTCTAGAATCATTCTCTTCGAAACGGCATATTGTTTGAATGAAGATCGATGGTACTTTTTGAAGTATTTTTCATAGTGACGCGAACGTCCAAAATGAGACACTAAACTCGACACCAAAACTAGACGTTTAAATTTGCCTTCTTTAATCTGGTTTCTCAGTGCTTCAACAGTAAAATATAAACCAATGAAGTTTGTGCCGACAGTTAAACTATAGCCATCTTTAGTAAAGAGATTCTTTCCTGGATGGAAAATTCCAGCGTTCAAAATTAACGCATCAATATGTTCGTACTTTTCAAGTTTAGACGGCAAGGAATCAATTGAAGCTTTATCCGCTTGGTCGAAATGAACAATATCAATCTTTCCATTAGGAAACATTTCTAAAAGTTTTGCTTTCGCTTTATCGGCTTTTGTAAGATTACGGCACGCCATAATCACCGCTGCCCCTTTTGATAAAAATGTTTTACACGCGGAATAGCCTAGCCCTGAGTTTGCTCCAGTCACAAGATAAAGTTTTCCTTCCAAAGAAGGAACATACTTTTCAACATAAACGGAGTACTTCATTTATTGTTCTCTTTTCTTGTGGACTGTTACTTCTATTTTCTCAACAGTAAAGTCTGTAGTTTCGATGACTTTCACGTCAATATTCTTATATTTAAATTTATCGCCTTTTTTAGCAAACTTTTCAAGATAATCAAGTACCCAACCACCAACGGAGTTATATGCTCCATCTTCGTTTTCATCTAAACCGCAAAGATCAAAGAAATCGTCAATGTTCATGTTTGCATCAACTAAATATTTATTGCGAGAAATCTTTGTGTATGGTTCTTTAATCTTGTCCATTTCATCATACATTTCGCCAACAAGCTCTTCTAAGATGTCTTCCATGGTTAATAAACCATCAGTTCCACCAAATTCGTCTTTAACGATAACGATGTGGTTTTTGTGAGATTTCATCCACTGCAAGATTTCAGAAATGCCCATCGCTCCAGGAACAAACTTCACTGGAATGATCAGAGATTTCAAATTAATCTTTTCTTTAGCTAAAATGGACTTCAAAAGTTGTTTGGTTGGTAAGATACCAACAATGTTATCAATCGTGCCTTTATAAACCGGAATTCTCGAATGTGTAAATAAATCATCTCCAGCGAGAAGTTTATAAATATCAGCATCCACTGGAATCGCGAACATATCGACACGTGGAGTCATAATTTCTTGCGCTTCAGTATCTTTGAAATCAAGGACGGATTTGATTAATTCAGATTGGTCTTCATCGATTGTTCCATCTTCCTCAACTTTTTCAACTAACTCTTCGAGTTCATCATCACTCATTTCATCGACGTCATTGTGTTCTTCTCGAATGAAGATTTTTGCAATGAGCTTGCCAAGGCTAGATGTCACAAAAATAATTGGGAAGAAAATAATACGTAAAACAAAAATTGGATAGGCTAAAACAAGAGATAAACGATAAGAGAATGCACGCCCAATTACCTTCGGTAATAATTCTCCAAATAGAAGAATGACTACCAAAAGAATGATTTCAGCAATTGTTGTAGCAATCGCGGCATCAGAAATTGTTAAAGCTAAAACAGTTGCTAAAGAAGAAGCCCCAATATTCACTAAGTTATTTGAGAAGAGAATTGTTGAAATTGTTTCGTCATAATTTTCCGCAAATTTTAAAGCAATCTTTGCGGCTTTCGATTTCTTTTGAACTTTCTTCTTTAAACGTAGTTTATTGACAGTTGCATAAACAATATCAGATGCTGAAAAGACAGCTGAAAACATGACCAGAACAACGATAGCAATGATTAAACCAATGCGCTCCATCATTTCTCTTCGTTCTCCTTGAGATGACGAGGTTCAGCAATCTTACCGACAAGTTCTTCAAGAACGTCTTCCATAGTGATCAATCCAATTACTTTACCTTCGTGACGAACTATCGCGATATGAGTGTGATGTTTCTTAAATCCATCAATCATTTCGTCCATCTTAATCTTCGGCGTGACAAAGTATGGTTTTTGAACAACGTCTTTTACTTGGACATTCGGATTCTTTAAGTAGGCCTTGATGTATGATTTGACATGCAAAATACCAAGAAGCTTATCTAATGAACCATAACAAACAGGAATGCGTGAAAATGGGATCGATAAAATCTTATTCTTCACGTCTTCTGGAGAAAGACCTTTGATATCAAGATAGGCAATCTTATGACGACGAGTAAAAACTTCTTTTACTGAGGTATCAGTGAATTCTAAAGAAGCGTAGATTAAGTCTGATTCATCATCATTGATGATGTCTTGCTCTTCTAGTTCATCAACAACGTTTGTAAAATCTTCTTCCGTCATGACCATTTGCTCACCAGTGCGGAAGATTTTATTTACAAGATGCGCAATTCCATTAAATACGACGACAAGTGGGTAAAAGAGCATCATAAAGAAGCGAGCAAGATAAATATTGTTTCGTGCAACACGGTTTGGCATGGCGCGAGCAATCATCTTCGGCACCATGTCAGAGAACATATAAACAATCACTGCCATCACAACTGAGGAAATAATGGAAATTGTTGTGTTAGCAAGTCCCGTGTTCTTTAAGATTTCAAAAAATAAAAACGCCGAGAGGGTTGAAATAACAATGCTTGAGATATTGTATCCTAATAAGGATACGGTCAAGACTTTTTCAAACTTCTCGTACGTTTTTAAAATTCGTTTCGCGCTTTTGTTTCCGTTGTCAGCTTCAACTCTTAGCTTGAATTGGTTTAAGCAAGCAAAGCTTGTTTCCGTGGAGGAAAAGAAGCCGCTAAGCGCAACAAGAGCAAGAATAATAGCAAGATAGAGCCACGACAAAGGATCCATATTGTTAAAGTAAGTGAAGGATTATTTCACAGTGCGGCGTTTACGTTTCGCAAGCACAATGAGAATCCAGCACGTTGTTGCTTGCACACCTAAAGCAAGTGCGGCCGCAACAACTAAATATGGGAACGAATCAGAACCAGCAACATGTGTTTCCACTATTCCATAAATGGATAAGTGGTTGGTGGTAAATACCATGTAGTTACCATTTAATGTGCCTTCAAGTTTTCCAACTTGACCACTTTCGTTCACATAAACAAGAGCAAGTTCATGATCCTTGTAAGAATCTGGAACAAGGATACGAACAGTAAATTTGAAGTTTGGATCAACAACTTTTCCAGCGGCATCCACATTAATGTGGGCAAGTTCGCCACTTTCATCAAAGAGATTGATATCATAGCAGGCAACAACGTCAACTGAGCCAGTGTGGATTATGCTATTGAAGTCGTACTTGCTTGTATCGACATCCTCAGCGTGTAAGGTGTAATCACCTTTAATACCAGTACTTAAGCTCACCCAGGCAAGTGATGTGCCACCTTCGTTCTGTTCAACAGAATAGAATTCACTACGAACTGGGATTGGTGCACCTTCAACAATCTTCCATTCGAGTTGTAAACCGACGGTATCTCTTTCTTCACCATTGTAAATCAATTTACAAGATGATGTTGTATAAAGTTTCGCATTAGCAATGTATGTGCCGGCACGAGTTGCTTTCACAGTACCTGTGTATTCAACTTTCACACCTGTTGGCACACCAACAAGAGCAACACGGTGTTCACTTTCATCATAGGAGAATGGGGTTGTGTAATCCCATGTGACGTTAGAAACGTCAATCTTACGTGGAGAAATCTTCCACGAGAATTCTTTTTGATAATCTGGATCAAGAATATAGTTTGCTCTGTCATATGAGTATGACACTTCAACTACATACTTGCCCATTTCTGTGGCTTTACTTTGGCCACTATAATTAACACCAGTAATACCGGCTGGTAATTGATCTTCATTTAGTTTTGGTGAATGTTCTTCGCCATCATAAGTGAAATCACTTTGGATTAGAGCGATATCAGCTGGAATGGTGATATGAGCACGTTCGATCTTCCAGGATAATTGATCGTCGATCTTTCCGCGCACAACATAATGTGCTGGATCATCAGGCACAATTTTTGCGACTGCAGTAAATGCACCAGCGTTTGTCTTCGCGTTATTGGTGTATATAACGTGGACGCCATTTGGAAGTTTATCTTCAAGAAGGTGGACGCTTTTTTCTTCGCCATCATAAGTGAATGGACCATCGTAATACCAGATTACAGCTGATTCACTAATTTCAATAACTTGTTTAGAAATCGTCCAACTATAGGAAGTGCTTCCTTCGCCCCAATAGTAGTTATCAGGATCATTGAGTTCTAACTCAACAACATAATCACCTGGTTCAGTTGCCTCGACATCACCTGTTCCATGAAATAAGAGATCGTCTTCACTTGCCTCACCAAATGATGTGTAATAAGCGTGAGATTCACCATCCCAAGCAATATCAACACTTTGTGTTGGTGGAACAACTTCGATTTGGTCAATTGAGACAATAATTTCAGCTTGTTTGACACCATCAACATAGCAGTAGTATGTTCCACTATCGCTATGATTCTTAACGGTAATGGATGATTGATTTTCATCATCTAATATGACACCATCTTTGAACCAAATGTAGGAGTAGTTGTGTTCAACTTCGATGTTTGGTGTCACTTCAATGGTTGATTCAAGACCATCATAGGTCTTTTCAACATCAGCACTGCTAACAAACCAAATTGGGTAAGCGTCAACATCACGTGCTGGCATATCGTCTAAGTATGTATAAGCATTCTGACGCTTTTCAGCCCAGCCAACAATATCATGTAACTCATAATTATCGAGAACTTGGGTGGCGTTCGCCCAGAATGTGGCATTTGTGTTAATTGGTAAAGCGCCAGTCTTCACTTCATCACCAAGGTGATAAGAAATGCGATATAAGTCATGTCCAGTAAAGCTTAAGTCAAGACTTAAGTCAGTTGGGAAATGATCAAACATGGCGCTTAATGCGTCAGCAATCTTTGGTCCAACCTTTGGAATCTTGCGGACAAGTTTAGTGATATTAAAATGAACTGAACCAGAACCTTCCCATGTGCTGTTGCCCTTGTAATAGTCCATGAGCGAAATATTACGGAAGCGAGCTGGAACATGTGCATAGACTTTTTCTAAAAGTCTTTGAGCACGATTGTAGTAACTTGTAACACGAGCATTCTCAAGGTAGTAGTCAATCTTGTTGTTAACTCTTTCGTTGAATTCTTCAGATGTGTACTCACTGAGTAAATCGTGTAAATCTTGAGCGTTATAATTGCGCGCAGCAATGCGCTTAACTAGCGCGATGGCTTTTTCATAGATCTTATCGATCTTGTCTTTCATATCTTCTGGAATTTCATAGAAGCGATCAACAAGTTCGTAAATTGGATCGAGTTTAAGGTCTTTGACATAGTCAATAGCCTCAAATAATTTATCAATAAATTGATCAACTCTTTCTTGAGTGATAAAACGAGAGATTCCAAAGAATGCTTTGATTTCATCAGCGGAAATAATTGATTGAGCGAGAATGTGGTAATCAATTTGTTCAGCGTTTTCTTCTAAATCCCAAATGGTCTTTTCATGAACGTGTTCATAAGCTTCATCAACTGTGGAGAAGGCTAAGTCCCATAATTCATGTTTAAGATCATCATCAAGGAAATCAGCTTCCAAGATATAGCGATACATATTCGCGAGGAAGTTTGGCATGTCAACCTTGATGATGTACTTGCCATCGACGACTTCCACTTTGATATGGTCATCGATAATTCCGGCGGCTTTACGAAGCCACTTGCAATTACCTTTGAATCCAAGGGTGACATCCAATTTAACTTCTTCAACAGAAGTATCCAAGACGATATGGAATTCATGTCTCCACTTTTCATCTTCAAGATTTCTAAGTTTGCTCATAGGAGCAATCTTTTCGAATAATTCAACAAGACCGTCCCATTGGAATTGTTTTTCTTGCATAACAAGAACACCATCGATGTGGATGTTCTTAATCGCATTCCAAACTTCACGAGCACCAGTTAAGGCAGTAACTTTATCAATAAAATCTGTTTTATCAAAGTATGGAACGTTTTGAATAATTTCACGTGTTCTTTCAACACCAATTTCACCAGCAATTTCAAGGAATGTATCAACACCAACAGTTTCCATTAAGTCATTTAAGTCAGCGCCAGTGAATTCGATTTCATCGAGAACTACAGAAATAACGTTAGTTGGACAAATTAAGAAGAAATTCTTGATTTGAGCACTGGAAGAATTGGAGATGACATCAAGGATGTCTGATTTAGCACTTTGACCACCAATAGTCGCAAGTAAGTCCAGCACGCCAGCGTTAGAAACACCTGTTTCGCTTTCGTCTTGGACAAGAAGAAGCATTCCAGTGATGTAATCTAAGCTAATTTCAAATTCATCAGAGATAATTCCTTCACCAGCTCCGTAAAGTTGGCTATAGATTTCATCTGCGCTTTCTGCGAATGCGCCTTGTAAACGTTGTGTAGCGACAACACAGAAATCGCTAAAAACTTTGGCGCGTGTCTCTGCGTCATTTTCGAGATCGTTACGAGAGATATAATCGCGAACATAATAAAAAGCATAACCAGTCACAACTGAAGAAGTAATTTCGTGAAGGTTACGATAAGATGAACCATCATTTAAAGAACAATAGTTTGACACCATTGTGGCAAATGTTTCTGTTGAAACATAAGTCCCAACATCATAGTTCATTGCTGGTAAGCTACCACCAGTGTAAGTCTCTTCACGGTGGTCGGCTTCGTCACCAGTTCCACTAACTGGGTCAGTATCAACCGGAGATTCGGTTTCAGCAAGTTCAGAAATTTTAGTATGAACAACATCCTTAAGGATATCAATTAAGGCGTTCTTTAATTCGGTTAAGTGGTTTTTACGGAAGTTTTTGTATACTTTTGGATTAGCACTAAATAAAAGTTCTAGCGAGTGATCACCAGTTTTGCGAATGGTATAAATGTCGTTCTCGACATCATAATCTGATTCGTTTTCTGATGAACTAATTTCTTCAGCGTTAACAGGTTTAACGTCGTGTAGTTGACCGACGGAAAGACTGCACGCAAACAGTGCAGGTAGAACAACCAATATTGTTCGTTTTAAAAACATACTAAACTTCTTCATAGTTATAATTATATACAAAGATATAATTTAAACAATTAAATATTAATGTTTGATTATTTTTCTAAAAATAAAGAATAGTCCAACGCCGAGGCCCGCAACAAGCGTTCCAATAGCGACATAACCAGCTATTTTAACCAAGTTGGAAGTCTTCTTTTCGCTCTTTTGATCACGTTCAACTTGGATGAATTCCGCACGTAAAACGGTGTCTTCTGTTACGGTCAAGGAATCGCTTGTAATTCCCCATCCAACAAACATGTATTCGTAGGTCTCATCACCAACTTTTTTAATGTATGTTGGAAGCAAAATAGTGTCTCCATAATTCGCGTTATATGATGCATATAATGCATCATCAACATACAATTTAACAGTAAATTGGAGTCTTGAACAAACGCAATTTATCACGACATCATCAGCAGGTAAAACAAAGTTATTTTGAGAGTCTAGTTTGATCTCATCACCACTCTTTGTGTACACCACAATTGTCTCTAATTTATATCCTTGTTGAACTTGATAGGAAACGTGAATAATATCGCCAACACGTCCGCTTGTTTTAGATAAAGAAACTTGAACAGAATTAGAGGCTCGAACGGCAACAGAATAAGTTGGAATAACTTGATAAAGTTTATTAATTTGTGGACGGAATTTTATCGAATTCGCTGATAAAGAAGCATTAACTTCTTCATCGCCTAAATAAACCTGAGAATGAAGGTGGTCAACACTTCGATTGATTGTTACTTCTGTGAAGAAGTCGCTGATTTCAACATCGTTACCATCCGAATCAGTAACCACCACTTTAATCGAGTATGATTTGTTTCCTAAGTCAGAAAATTCAATTCCAATATTAGCAACACTCTTTAAAGCCATATAGCGAACTTGCGTGGAAGTTAAATAAACTTCACCATTTTCGAAAAGTAAGTCAAACGGTGTCGCATCGACTTGTCCTTCACTAATTTTACTTAATAAGTAACCAACATTTACTGAATTAACATGTTTCTCTATGGCATTAACTCTTAGAGTTCTTATGTCAGCTCCGACGTAATTGTAGTAAACATCATCACTAATGAATGGTGTTTTCACAAATGTGGCTGTATAAACACCACCACTTTGAGTCCAACCGGTAATGTCGTAGTGATAAGTATTTGTGTTATAGCTAGTCGGTTTTTCAATTTCTTCATCTGGAAGATATTGTCCAGTCAAGTTAATTGAGTTTCCATCAATCTTCAAAATGATTTCTGGATAAGCATGATCAACATAGTTAGCTGTAATTGTTCGGTTTGAATTGGCAAATCCAAGATCTTGGTCAAATTCAAACATTTGATAATATTGGTTTTGTCGAATTGGGTCAGGTATATCACCCTTAAAGGTGACTTTTGAGCCAGCAAGATAACGTTCAGTGTAAACTTCTCCTAAGATGTTCCAGGTGATTGTATAATACTTATCAAACAAAGCGTGATACGTTGTGTTTTCTCCAATAGGAGAAAGAGATTCCTGCCAGCCGGTAATTACATAGTAAGTTCCATCGCCTAAAGAATAAGTTGTCGGAGCATTTGGTAAATAATTCTCTTTTTCTCTCGTAATTAAATCGTGCCCATCAATGGAGTAAGTAATATCAAAGATATTAAACTCATCAAAAACAGCTGTATATGTTTGATTTTCAAACGCTTCTTCAATCGTTGGAGACCAATGGGAGAAAACGTAATAATGCTCATCTGTTTCTTCCTTTAAAGGAAGACGAGGAGCGCTTGGAATGCTTCCAGACAAAACTGTTGTTGCTTCTTCACCATCATCATAGACCCAGGTGATTTGGTAACGCTGTCTTTCACCGTGATCAAAGATCGGATAGAGATTTGCTGAATTAGCAAGCGTTCGCAAATCTACTGGAGTTGGGTCAGTATTCAGCTGAGTGGTCCAGTAGTCAAAATAATATTCAGTGAATTCCTGGTCTGCTGGGTGAATTGGAACTTCACCGTTATATTCAACTCCTGTGGTAAAGAACACATATTGTGTTGGTTCAGCAAGATAGTTATGGAAAATCGCTACATTGACTTCATAATCAGCCAAAGCAATATTTCTTTGTCCACTAATCGTGATTTCAACTGGATTTGCTATCAAATCGCGTTTTGAAATCTTTCCATTTCGATACGAAGAAAGAAGGTTTTGATTTAGCGTATTTTCAAGAATTGCTGGATAATCTGGAGCCACCGCATCTGGATCATAAGGAATTGGTTCCAAAACCTCACTTGGTGCGACAGGCGCTATAACTGGAGTTGGTGCAATTGGTTTTTGGACAATGGCAGGTTCGACTGGAACAGGTAATTTTGGTGGTTCAGGAATTAAAATGACTTGTTGAGTTGGCAAAATTCCACTACTTGGAGTAGCGGTTTTACTTGTATCAAGGAAATCATATCCTTTTAACCAACTTTTATAAGTTGCACCATCAATAACAAAGTTTTCATCGAGTATTGCTGCACCAGATTTAGACATATCACCTTTTCCAGTAACTGGATTAAAGGCTTCGTAGTTATAAACAACTGTATCGCTAACAGCGTTACAGAAATAAATGAGTTGGAATAAAAGAGTATAGAATTGTGGAAGTTTTCCCCGGTCTTTAGCAACATTTGTTACTGATGGGTATCTTCCAAGACGTTCTAAAGAACGAAGAAGAATGTTCGCATTTGATTTAATGTAGTTGTAGTTGATGTAATAGTATGAATAACGAGCTTCATCAGTTGTTAAATCGTCGTATTCGCGCAAACAAGTTCTTAACTTGACGGTTGCTGAGTCAGCTGCATCAACAAGATCGCTTGGAACACCAAGAACAGAAAGTTCATCTTTTCTGGCTAAAACTGTCGCAACAGTGTTAGAGAGAATATATTGAGCCATTGAAGAACTACGCTCAGTATCTTGTTCATAGGCAATTTGCATTGCATTGAGTTGGTATCGGGAGTTTTCGTATTTGATTCCGAATTCGTTATATTCTTTGAGATTTTGTTCGTGGTTGGCGAGATAATACGCCCAGTCTTCTTGGTTTTGCTTATAAGCAACACAATCTTCTTCGTATTGTTGTTTGGCGGCTAAATAAGCGTTGTATGCGGCAAGATCTTCATCGTACTTAGCTTTATTAGCTAAATAGATTTCGTAGTTCTCTTCTTGGTTAAGATAAGCTTGATAAGCTTCAAGATAGGCTTGATATTCTATAAGTTGAGTTTGATATTGCTCCTCGTTTGTTGGACGTCTCTCATAATAAGCGTAGTCAGCAAGATATTTCTCGTAGATATTATCTAAAGATAATGCGTCCTGATATGTTTTATTGATATACGAATTAAAAACTTGCTGAGAGACATTCAGTTTTAACTCGTAATTAATCTCGACATTACTAAGCGATCCTTCTGGGAAGGAGGCGATATACAAATCATCAAATGTGTAAAATGGAGTTGTTGTGTCTCCTTTGACAGAAATTGGAGTCCAAGTCCATTCACGATTCGCGTCGTCTCGATAACTCTTTTCATGAGCAAAGACATAACGAGTTCCGTTAATGAGTGATGTTTTAACATCATCATCCAAGAAAGTCTCTGAATATTGGAGACGGAGATTGTCATAAGCATTTAGATAAGCGACTTCACTTTCTTCCATGGAAATGCCGGTTTTGCTT
This sequence comes from uncultured Caryophanales bacterium, assembly GCA_946183335.1. Taxonomy (GTDB): domain Bacteria; phylum Bacillota_I; class Bacilli_A; order RFN20; family CAG-826; genus Fiminaster. The sequence continues at coordinate 12,117 of CAMGZN010000018.1, forward strand.
AATAGGTCTCCACCGCCTAAATAGGAAAGATGTGTGCCATTACAATAGTCAAAAAGACCTTCCGCATTTCCTTTGGAGAGGCTGGAAGAAGATAACGCAAGTGGAAGCGCACAAGCTAGTACGCTTAACGAATAAACAAATCTATGTCCCGACTTATTCATGTTATTACTATTATCTGCGATTGAATCTTAAATTACAATTTAAACAAAAATAAAAAGGTGAGACAAACTCACCTTTTATAGTTTTGGTTGAGAATTAATTATAATTCTTTAGCCCAGTTATGAGCTTCAACTTCGCCTTGGACTAATCCATCTTTTCCAGCGGCTTCAGCAATTAATTGTTTTGCGCGGCGGACAGAAAGCTCAGATTTAACCTTGAAGACAAGTGGAATTTCCTTGTAAAGGGCTTTTCCAGAAGCATCTCCAATTGGGAAGGTGCTGTCCTTGTATTCTTTTGGATCAAGGGCAAAGTAGAGTTTAAGTGCTTTACCGGCAACAACCATCTTGACGTATGTCTTGGTATGGAGACGGAAAGTATCACCACTATTGGAAACACGGGATTTAATTCCATAAGAGAGAACTTCACTCTTAAGTTCATTATAATGTTCTTTTAGAACCTTATCGGCTTTGCCTAAACGTTCAGCAAAGGAAATTCTTTCAAATGGTTCAGCAGCTTTTGGAGCTGGCGCAACAACTGGAGCTGGAGCTGGTTGTGGCTCTGGTTTTGGTTGTGGCTTTGGCTCTGGGGCTGGAGCTGGTTTTTCAACAACGCGTTCGACAACAACCACTTTCTTTTCGACTGGTTGTTCACCGCGACGTTTTCTAAACATTGGTAATTCGTTGATGAGGTTTTCGTAGTAATCGTCATTACTCTCATCACGATGACGTTTTAAATTGAGCTTATCATCATAAATTGACATTTCGGCATCCTCCTTGAGAATTGAATTCTTTTTATCATCGTAGACCTTTTGGGCCTCTTCTTTCGCCATAGCGCGAATTTCGTCTTCTTCTGCACTTCTTTCGTTGGCACGAGCTTCGAGTGATTGTAAAATGTCACTGTAAGCACATAATGTAGTAAACATTAATCCAAAGAAGAAGAATGCTAATGAAGCAGCAACAAATGCTTTTCCAACAAGCGCGCCATCAAGAGCAAACACTTGTTTTAAAACAGATGTTCCACCATCAACATTAATCAATAAGGCACAAAGTGCAAAGGCGTTAAGTAAGACTAAAGCAAACGAAACACCAAACCAAATAAATGATTTCCATTTCTTACGGATAATGATGACGATGAGCCACCAAATATAGCAGACAACAAATAAGCAAAATACAATAAAGAAAATCAAGTATTTACCGTTGTCGAATGCAAATGAAAACAAAGCTTTTGCACCACCTAATAAAGCAGTTGCACCTGAATAAACAGCAGCAACTTCTTCAAGAAGAAGTGGAGCAAGGAAGAAGAACACCAGTGCGAAGACTAAAAAAGCAGCAGCAATCGCAAAGGAGATGATCTTCATTTTCGATTTAACTTCCATAATTTTCCTCCCGTTGCTGATATTGTAAAACAATAAGAAAAGAAATTAAAGAATAAATTTTAATAAATATTTGAGTTTTGCTGGGAATTTTGAATTTATCGATGGTTTTTGAAGTATCCAAACACTTGGATATGTGCCGGAAGAACGTCCAAAACGAGATTTCCCTTCATTCCTTCCTCACCATCAAGACACCATGAACTTGTTTCAGAAGTAGAGATTTCGGCATGTTTAGTGTTAATGATCGTGATACGTTTGCGATGGAAGATATAGTTAGTTAAACCATTAAAAATGGTTGTTGGAGTAATATAAATATTCATTTTACCATCAAATAATGAGTTTTGCGGATTGACACGGAAGCCTCCAACATTGACTCCGTTAAGGCACATCAAAAATGGGGTTTTAAAATCAAATTCACCTTG
>CAMGZN010000019.1 GCA_946183335.1 uncultured Caryophanales bacterium
AATGTCTGATCTGCTTGTTCCTCCGTCAAATCATTTAGAGAAACTGTTGGGGGAAGAAAAAGATATTTGGTCGATAAGAATAAATGATCAATGGAGAATTATCTTCAGACCATCAAGTGATTGGAAAAACTTCTATGATGTTAGCATCACTGATTACCATTAGGAGGATAGAAAAATGAAAATTAAAACACCAAAAATAAGTGAATTTCTTCTTGAAGAATTCATGATTCCTTTAAAGCTTTCGGCGTATAAACTTGCAAAGGATATTAATGTTCCTGTTTCCCGCATTCAAGATATCCTTCATGATCGAAGAAAGATGACGATGGATACATCAATCAGATTGGGTATTTATTTTGGAATTTCAGAAACATTCTTTATTAATATTCAAAATGACATTGACTTACGAAACGAAAAACAAATTCATCAAGAGGATTATTCAAAAATCTCATGTATTAAACCTTTATTGGCTCAGCAAAACTAAATTACTTAACCACTTAATTTCAGGATTTATTCGTGAATTGCAGTGGTTTTTTTATTCTTCAATTTGGACTATTTGCAATTCGTTCTAATTCTTTTTAGAATAAGAACATTCAATATGGAAAAGTCCAAATTTAAAGATATCCTTCTAAACGGTGGTGTCGGAGAAGAAGAATACTCAAACGCTAAACACCTTATTGCTGAAGCGAACTTCCGTGTTTGGAAAATGTCAGCAATCTTTTTTGAAATTCTTTTTTTGGTTCTCTTTTTAATTTCGATGGTCTTCTCCTTAGCTAGTGGAGTTGAACCGTCTTTACAAGAGATGTTTAAGTCCTATGTTATTCCATTAGGTTTCTTATCTTTCTATATGGTGGTGATCTCCTTACTCTTCTTCGCGTTAGATCCTAAATCAAACGTGCTTGTTCCATTAATTTATATTTCAATGACAGCGATTGTTCTTGCTGTTGGATCAATCTCCATCGTTATGAATAACAACTTAAGTGGAACCCCATTTTTTGTTGCATTAGTCTTAATGCCAATCTTTATCATTGACCGTCCAATCAGAAATATGTTTTTTTCTGTTTTAGCTGGTTTAATCTATATTGTCTTAGTTTTAACAGTCAAAGATGACACTTTGAATAACCACATTAGAGATGTCATTTTAGCGTCATCTTTTACAGTAGTATCAATCTTCATTTCTGGAGTTATTAATATCTCCCGAATTAAAAGATGCGTTGTTTTATACCAAGTTGAGGTCCAAAGAGATACCGACTCTTTAACTTTAGTCAAAAACGTCAATGCATATGATCGCAAGATTGATGAATTAAAGAAGAAAATTGTGTCTAAAACTGACTTTAAGTTCGCGATTGTTGTCTGCGATATTAATAACTTGAAGTACATTAACGACACTTATGGTCATACACATGGCGATAAATTAATTATTCGTACATCTAAAATCATCTGTGATGCTTTCAAACATTCTCCAGTCTATCGTATTGGAGGTGACGAATTCGTCGCGATTTTAGAGAACACCGATTACTCCAACCGCGAATCTTTAATTCGTCACCTCCATGAATATTTAGATGAACTTCATTCATCATCAAATAGACAAGAAGATATCTCTATCGCGATGGGTGTTGGAGTATATAATCCTAATAAGGATTACGATTATGTGTCAGTCTTCTCTCGTGCAGACGCGGAGATGTACGATAATAAGCGCGTATTGAAAAATAAGTCTGAAAATATTTAGTTTTTAAACCTTATTTTTGCGATTTTTGCAGATTTTGTGCAAATTTCTCAAAAATAAGTTTTTTTACGTGCTTATTTGAATGAAAATTGAATTATATATTGGATGAGAATTTGAAATGAACATTGATTTGGAAATAAATAAAATATGTAACGATCATAAAAAATCAGGACTCTATAATGATTCATTAGAACAAACAATTTTTAATTTTGTGAATGCTTACGAGTCCTTCTATATTCAAGGTTTTCAAGAGATGTATGAGCAAGCTAGAGAAGGTTTAATGGTTCAAGGAAACCAAGAATATTGGGATCGATTAAATGAATTTCAGATTGCGTTTCACGAAGGAATAAAATTCTCTTTTGCTGATTGCCAACCAGGAAGCTGTAATGAAGATATTAACCTAGAGACTATTAACAAATACAAGAAAGAGATTGAATCATTGAATGGTTACAGAAGAATCAGAAACATCATTGACCGATATAAATTAGGTTTGTTTAATGCAGTGGAGAAAAACGGAAATCTTCACTTTTATTCGGTTCAAGGCAAAAGATCGTTTATCTTTGATGTTTATTCAAGAAACATAGCCGCAAATATTCCTGGAGCAAAAGAGCAAAAAGATCTGATTAGAGAGCTCGAAACTTATTCTCTTATGTTTGACGTGCTATCAAAACCAATTCGTTTTGAATCCAGCAAAATTTTTAAACCAATGGATACTGATTTGAAAGTTTTGTCAGAAAAGTACTTTGGTATATTTTCTATGGGTATTCCTGACAAGATATTAACTTATAAAGTTGGGAGTTTTAGTTTAAAAGAGTATTTAAAAATCTATAGTTTTCTAGCTGCATTGGGTTCTTATAAAACAGCATATGTCATCGCAAATAAATCCAAAAAGATAATTTCTCCATGCGTTTGTTATCCAAAAACAAGACTCATTTTTGATGCAGCAAGAGTTTGTGAATTAGAACAGTTTAAAGTGGAGGCAATCATTAATGAATTGATATATGACGTCAACTTCCAGAAAGATTATATAACATTGTTTCAACCTCTATTTAAGCTCAACGAAAAGATTGTTTTTTCCACGAACGTTCTTCTTCTGTCGTATGTTGTTGAAAAAACGGTTAAATATTTCACTTTGAGTAATAAGAATCCAAAATTGAACGAGATATACGGACAATTTAGATCAAAAGAAATGAATGATCGTATTGAAACAGCATTAAAGGAAAAGTATCCAAGTTTGTACATATATCGAAATAAAACATTGAAATTTGGCAAAGACGACAAAGCAGAGATAGACATTTGTATTTTTGAAAAGAAAACTCAAACAGCCATCCTTTGTGAACTTAAAAGAATACAACCTGTTGAAAGCGATAAGGATGCATTCAAAAAAGAAATCAAAATAAATAGTTATATTGGAGAACGTCTTTATAAAGATGGCTTAGTTAAAGAACACATTGATAAGTTTATTAAGGATAACGAACTTGAATCAGAATTTGTATCGTATTCATATCATTCATTAGTTGTAATAAATGAATTTTGTGGAAATACAAAAGTTGATGAAAAAATCAAGGTGCTTGATGAGCCATTATTTTTTTGGCTTTTAGATATTTTTAATGGAAACATTAGTGAATTTATTTCATATGTAGAACGAAGCGAATTCTTTAAGGAACTTGAGAAACTGATTCCAATAAAAAACAAAAGCCAGACATTTGAATATCTGGACAATAAAATCACTGTTAATTTTTGATTTTTTCATTAGATCAAAACTATTTATTGCAATAAATAACTCAATTGGGTTAGAATATTTTTGTCCAAAGGATTAAGACTAAACGTCCCAAATTAGTTTTGATCTAATGAACATTCCCTATCATCCACTCAAATAAGAATAGACGTTGAGTGATTTTCTTCGTTTATTCACTGAAAGGAAAATTTCTAAAATGAAAAAAACAAAAATTATTGTCCCAGCTATTGCGGCTTTAGTCCTTGGCTTGGGCGCTGCAGTTTCTTCAACTGTTGCTTGGTATACAGCTGATGCTAATGCTAAAGTCAACGTTGCTGCTGCTACAGGTAACCTCACAACCACAGCTTCTTCCATCAATGCTGGTGAATACACAATCAACTTCACAGTTACACCAGCTGATTCTGAACTCGAACTCAGCCACGTTGCTTCCGAAGCCGGAACTGATGGCGCTGGTGCTTCCGTTGCTGTTGGTGATCTCATCTATGGTGTTATTTCACACGGTGCTGCCACAACAAGAAAATGTGCAACTGGTAGTAACTTTATTTCTGGTTATTCAATTAGCGCTTCTTGGGATTCAGCACCATCAGACCCACAAGATATTGCCTATTTAGGTGGCAAAACTATTACCATTAACTTAGGTGTTACAGGTCAAGCTAAATTGTTGGCTGCAAACGGTGTTTCAGGTTTAGTTAATGCAACTTCTGCGACAGCTGTTGTTCATATTGCTGCTAATACATTAGCGTTAAGTGTTGATACATTATCACACCCATATGTCCACATTGAACCATCCAGCCTCACAGAAGCTGAAACTGGTACAGTTGGCGCTGTTACAGTCGTTGCTGCATCAAACGTTTCATTGGGTTAATTAGCTTAAAGAAACAACAACTGAGACCTCATCGAGGTCTCTTTTGTTTTGGATAAGAATCTTGCTTCAAAATAAAACTATCAATCAATTTTTCTTTAAAACAAAAGTTTTTGATTTCTTACAAAAATATATTATTATTGTATAGAACCTTAAAGAGGCATTTATATGAATCCAATGGTAAAGAAAATTTTGATATTTGGTGGTATCGCATTAGATGTATTGGTCACTGTTTTTCTTTTCGTTGTTTCTATCATCATGCTTGCTACAATGCCACCTTCTGGTACCGACATGCAAGCTTACTATGAAGAAAACAAAGGAATGATTACTTTCTTCCAAGCTAATCCAACTTTATATTTATTAACCTGCGTATTACCTCTTATCATTTTATTAGTTGTTAATGTTATTCTCTTAGCGCTATACATCAAGAAGGCCGCTAAGAGAAAAATTGCTCTAAACGATCTTAACGAAGATCAAAAAGCCGCTCTTCGTGAAGCTATCCTAAAAGATATGGAATCCCCAAAAGAAGAGAAGAAAGAATAACTTAATTAACTTGTTAATTACAACGCTGATCAATTGACCAGCGTTTTATTTTTCTTTGCGTATTCACTCGCATACGTGCAATAATATATGTGTAAAAAGCAAAACCACAGCAATGTGGTGACGCAAAACTAAAGGGTCTTAAATAGTAATTATTAAGATAGCCAGTTGCCTTGAGTTTCTGTTTAGAAACCCCGTTGAACCGGATGATAGGCAACTGGCTTTCTTTCTAGAAATTCAATTGGGACATAATAATCTATACTAAGCATTGGAAAATTTTTCTTATGGTAGACTTAAGCTTTATCAAGAAACGTAAGAAAAAAAGAATCATTGCTATTGTCGGTTTACTTTGTTTTGGAGGTGTAGTTGTCGTTAGTGCTATAGCACTTTTAGGGCAACAAGCCGCTCCAATGACCGTGAGACTCGCTAATAGTGGAGTTTCTTTGGCTTTGTACAAGTCTGAATTTGATAACGAAAAGAAGTCATTTTTGCTTGCTGCAGAGGCTAAACCATACTCCGAGATTAGCGAACCTGCTTTACGCGCATACGAAGGCGCACTCGATATTGACGATAGTAAGCCAATTGAAAACTCAGATGGCAAAGCATATCAGTTCTATCAATACACCTTCTATCTGACAAACACCGGCGAAGTAGCAGCTGATTATACTTTTACTCTTAATGTTTCCTATCCACACAAGTCGAGCTTTGATTTAGCCGACGTTTTACGTGTGCGCTTTTATGAGAACGATGGTAACAATAAACAGAGTCACAATTTCCGAACCTTTGCTAAACATTCGAATCAATATGATCAAGACAAAGGTTGGCTACCAGAACACATATCTGATAGTTCTAGCGGATATTGCGAAAACTTTGTTAATCAGAGCGAAGTCGTGACTTCAAAAGTCGCAGCTTTCCAACCAGGTGCTCTCATGCGCTACACAATTGTGATGTGGGTTGAAGGTGATGATCCACAAGCTACCGGAAAAGCTCCAACTGACGCTGGTATTGCTCTAGGAGTAAACATTAGTGCCCATGAAACGGAGGAAACTCCTCAAGAATAGAACTACTGCGTATATAGCAGCATCGATATTAACCTTATCACTCGCAGGACTTACCTGCGGGACTTTTGCATGGTTTAATTACGATACGCGCACGCCTGTTAGCGAACTTAACGGCACAACAATTGGATTAGGTAAACTTCAGATGGGATTTCTGTCTCAAGAGGATCTTCCTGAATATGAAGATTACGGTTTAGTTAAAGATGAATCGAATCCAGACGAAATCATTTATTGGTCTAGCGAAAACATGGTTCAACCAGAAACGATTAACTATGTTTTAGAGGCCAATGGATACGCAACGGATACATTGCATCCTGTCACTACACAAAAATATGGCGAGGATGAAAACTTTGAACTATATTCTGCTCCTAGACCATTTCATGACATTGGAGAAGAGGCAAAAAATGAAGATTATATTTATTTACCATTGGTATTTAGATATGAGGACATTCTTGCTGATGAAACTACGTATGTTGGAAATGAAAACATCTATTTATCTCGTTTCAAACTGAATACGTTTGATGAAGACACTTACATTCATAAAGCCGTTCGTATTTATACGAACAGCAAAAACGGAAACGCGCATCTAATCAATCCATCTGTTAATGAGGATGGAACAACCGATGTTGGTGGAGTTCTCGATTTGAATCGTGATGGCTTCTATGATTCGTTTGAATTAACTGGGGATAAATATGAACATGTTTATGGGCAAACAACAGAGTCAAGTTACAAAGAAAATCCGGAAAGCGAAGATACTGTTATTCCTGAAGAAGAACGAAACTCTTTCGTCGCAGGTCATAAGTCAGGCACATATGCTCTTGAATCATGTGTGCCAGAGGTGGCTCAGTACGAAGGTTTCTACGGATTCAGAAATAGACATAAATGGGTTACAACCACCAATCCAGACGCAAAAAAATATGCTTACTTAGATTTATCCATCTTTGTTGAAGGATGGGATCTCAATGTTATCGATTCTCAAAAGGGAATGCCGTTTAGCATTGAATTAACATTTGATACAAGTCTCTAAATGATGAACAAAAAAAGATTATCGATTGCTGCAATTGCTGTTTGTGGCGCAATGTTAATTGCCCACATTGGTTTTACTGTGGCTTGGTATAACGGTTCATCGTCTCTCGCGGTTTATAACTTTGATATCACTCTTGCAGATAAGGAATTAGATATTTCGACTGATAATGAAGAATTTAAGCCAGAATTGACCAGAGAAGATCTTGAAGAATGGATCCCAAAGCGTTATCGACCAGTTTCGAGCGCATTCTCCGATGAATGGTTAGATCAAAAGAGCGAACAACCTCAATTTACTTCCTTCTATTATGGGGAACCGGAGAAACTTGCTTACAACTCATTCACTGATGTTGGAGTAGTCAATGAAGGATATTTCCAAAAGGAGCTCTATCTCAGATGTGATAGTTACGCAAAAGTATCGATAGATATGGAACGTTCTTATGTAAAATCTGATACTGAGACAAATAAAAAGACCGCGGAAAAACTTCATGATCGGGTTTACCCAAGCAAAAGCGTTGAAGAAATTGAGGAGAATCTCAATAAAATTGAGAAATCATTACGATTCTCGCTTCTTGTATTAAACGATACAGGAAAGGAAGTTGGTGATGATTACAATTACCAGATTTTTGACCCTTTTAAAAACGGATCAACAAATTTAGGCGGCGTTTTAGATACAGACTTAAATGGTTACTACGATTCCTATAAAGGAAAAGAAGTCATTTATGGTGAAGTTGCTCTCCCCGAAGGAGATAGCACTCTTGTTCACAGAAACACCGTTAATGAAGAAGATGATTTGGGCCCAAGCAATTCAAGTGATTGTTTTGTTGCCAATCATCAAAAAAATGTTCAACCACTCGACATAGCTTCATCAGTATCGAACGGCATGAGCATTAAAGAAGAAGAAGCATTATCGCACGATCATTTCGAAGACTTTAGCTTTACGCTTCAGGAAAATGTTTCGAAAAAAATCGTATTGTCCATTTATATTGAGGGATGGGACAGAGATAATGTGAATTACACAATGTATTCCAGCTTTTTGACTAGTATTTGCTTTAAGCTAGCCGATGGCGGAAACGGAGGCAACTAATATGAGTGCTTACTTTCAATATTTAGGTGCGATGATTGTCGAGTTCTTTAAAAACTTTGGCGCATTTTTTGCGGCAGGTTGGAAACTCGTTCCATCGCAAACAGAAAGATATAACACCATTTTTAAAACTTACTCTGGTGATTTCGGAGCAGGTGGATGGGTGATGTGGGTCGTCTTCCTACTTCTCTTTATTGGAGTTCTTGGCGCAATCGGATTTGGTTTATACCTTTTAATTCGTAAATACGTCAAATTCTGTAAGAAAGAGATTGAGAAGGATGAACTAGAGAGACAAATTGGACGACTCAATTATGAGTTATACCAAGTCATGCAAGAAAGAGACAAAATTCTTGAGATGAAAGTTAAATCCTTAGGAATTGATAAGAAAATTCCGCCTGAAGGACAAGAAGGAGAACCTTCTGAAGACGAACAAACCATCGAAGAACTACAATCTCGTTTCCCAAAACTCACCCATGTGGACAACGTCTATCGTGGCAAGGATATGAGTATTCCAGAAGTTGAAGGTTTAACCTTAAAAGATCTCTGTGAAAACTTCCGTAACTTTGCTGCGTCCCAACTTGGTCTTTATTACACCATCAATACCATCCGGCAATTATTCGCTGGTATTGGAGCAGGTAAGATTGTCATTCTCGAAGGTATTTCCGGTACAGGTAAAACTTCTTTACCATATGCCTTAGGCAAATTCTTCGCCCATGACGCGGAAATCTGTTCCGTCCAACCAAACTGGAAAGACCGTTCTGAACTTCTTGGTTACTACAACGAATTTACAAAGAAGTTCAATGAATCTGAGTTCTTGCGCGCGCTATATACCTCTTTATATAGACAAGATTTAAATATTATCGTCCTCGACGAAATGAACCTTGCTCGTGTTGAGTATTATTTCGCAGAATTCTTATCCATCTTGGAAATGCCTAACCCAAATGAATGGAATATTGAACTTATCGGTAGTCATGACGCAACCGATCCAAAACAATTTAAGAACGGCAAAATTAAAATCCCTCAAAACATCATCTTCTTTGGAACAGCCAATAACGATGACTCGACATTCACCATTTCTGATAAGGTCTATGACCGTGCCATCTGCTTGTTCTTTGATAATAAAGGTATTGCCTTTGATGCCCCAATGACTGCACCAATGGTCGTTCCATTTGCACAAATGCAAAGACTTTATGATGAAGCTGATGCGAAATACCCATGTAGTGAAGATACACTCCAGAAGTTTACTGAACTTGATGACTTTGTTATTAAGAAATTTAGATTGGCCTTTGGTAACCGTATCTTGAAACAACTTAAAAAATTCGTTCCATGCTTTGTTGCCTGCGGTGGAACTGAATTAGATGCGATTGACTTTATCTTCACTAACAAAATTCTTAAGAAGTTCGAATCCTTAAATATCGGCTTCTTAAAGAACGAGCTCAAGGAACTGAAACAAATGCTCATCAAACTCTTCGGAGAAGATACTTTCCCAATGGCTCACAAGTTTGTCGATAACTTAATTAGAATGAGCTAATAAACTATATGTCTAAAAAAGCTACATATTCTAAACTACAACAAAGGTACGCCAAAAACGTCCGAAAACTTTACTCAACAAAAGAAGGTAAAGAACTTTTCGACATTCTTTCTAGTGGAAAGAACAAGTATCTTCGTCTTGACCGATTTGAATCAAGCGCGATGGATATGTCCTGGATCAAGCAAATTGAAGATTGTATTGATCCTCTTGGGGATATTGTTAATAACCCAAAGAAGACCATTCAAACTTTAGTCGAAGTTGTCCAGGTGGAAAAAGTTAAAAAGATTGGTAGTGAAACCGTTCAACACCTTTCGTCTCATACTCAGTTTATTAAGACGATTGACGAAAACGGTGATGTTACTCCATCAAAACTTTTAAATATCTATAACGATGACTATTATGCGATATATGAAAACCGATTTATCGCGACTTTGATTCGTCATCTTCTCATTTTCGTTGAGAAGAGATACCAATTCGTCCTTCAAAACGCCACTTTAAGTGACGTTCAAGTTCTTTATGCGAAAAACCATACCGAACATGATGGAGCGGTAATCGATGTTGAGACCAAAGTCCGTTATTCCCGTCCCGCCGAAGCTGTCGCGGTGGATAAACTCAAAGGTTACTTAAGACGTATTGAAGATATTCGTAAATACCTTAAGTTCTACGCGAACACGGAATTTATGCGAATTCTTCGTCGTGAACGTGACGTTCGTAATCCAATTCTTCAAACAAACATCATTCGTAAGAACCCAAAATACCATAAGTGTTACTTACTTTGGCTTTATATTAATAAATATAAAGAAGCTGGAATTGAAGTTAAGGTTGAAGAAAACTATTCTGAACTTCCACCTTCCCAAATTAGAGAGATCAACGAACATATGTGCTCAACATACCTTTTATTAAAAGGTAAGAAGATGTCTCCACGCGGAAAGAAAGAGAAGAAAGTTTATAAACCAATCATTATGAATACTTATGATGATGAGATTTATAAGCCAATGGATTATAAAGGACCAATTGAGTTTATTCGTATTGATGACAAATTTAGAGAATATTCTGAATCTTTATTTGCGTTAGATCCTCATCCAACCAAGCAAAGAAAAGAATATGATTCTGAAAAATACGAAGCGAACAAAAACGCCCGCGAAAGAAAAGCCCAAGTTGACTCTCTTTTAAAACGTAAAGTTCACGAAGGTGAAGAATACGAAAAGAAGGAAAAAGAGTATTTAGAGCACGAAATTGCGCGTGATAAATATGTCAACGATAAAGTGGAACAAGAAATCCGTATCGAAGCTATTGCACGTGTAGAAAAAGTTCGTAAAGAAGTGAAAGACAAGGCTAAAAAAGCTCGTATTAGAGGCAACAAGGTTGAAGCCTAATATTTATATTAAAGAAGTTATACGTACGTATGTGCAAAGAAAAAAAGGCTAAAGAACCAAAAAAGGCTAAAGTAAAAAAAGAAGACTCTCCAAAGAAAAAGAAAGTCTACAAGATTATTCAATGGATTGTCACCGGACTCTTTGTTGGCGTTGCCCTTGTTCTTGTCTCATTTAAAATTTATGAGAGCAGCACCGGAAAATCAGTCTTTGGCCCGACTTATCCAGCTGTCTTAACCGACTCGATGGAACCAGAGTATATGGTTGGCGATGTCCTTGTTGTTAAAGATGTTGATCCTTCAACATTAAAAGCCGGCGATGATGTAACTTTTTATTGGGACTTAACCGGAAAAGGGGACGTATTCCCAATGACACATCGTCTTCTTGAAGATCCAGTATACTTCGAAAATGCTGACGAAAATGGTGGATACCATTATAACTTTGTAGCTCACGGCATTAACACACACTCCAAACAGAATTGTAAAAATCCTGATGGGTGTGACTGGACAGGTCAAAAGCAACCTTTCCATGAAGATGTACTGATTGGAAAAGTAATGAGGAAGTCTTGGTTTATGAAAGCCATCACTTCTGTGTGGGGGTTGATCATATTAATCTTTGTACCATGCGCATACATGATGATTACCTCTGTTCTAGACATGTTTAAAAAACTTGATGAACAAGAGAAAGAAGAAGCATTAGAAGCTGTAAAATTACCAGCAAAAGGCCAATTATTTGAGGGAATGAGCGCAAAAGAAGTTGAAGAGTTAAAGAAAGAAATGCTCGAAGAAATGCTCAATCGAAAGAAGTAAAAAAAGATGAAAAATCCTTTAATGAAAAAACCGATTCAACTATTGATTATTGCATCAATTTGTTTTGGTGTTCTTTTCATTGCGTTCATTGTTATGATAGCAACTTTATTATTTGGTAAAGTGCCATGGCTCCTATACGTATTTGGATTACTACTTCCAGCTTCTGGTGCATTCCTTTGTTATGCAATTTGGGGCTACTATCAACAGAAGCAAATGCTCAAAACTCTTCAAATTGAAAACAAATATCAACTCGGTATTGGTAACTACTTCTTTAACTATCAAATGTTTAGAAAGAGAGTTAAATCTCTCCGCAAGAAACATGACCTTGAAAAATCATATGTTATCGCATTTTCGGTAAACAACATTTTAAGTATGACGAAAGTGTCGTCTTACCAAAGACAACTTAATGGTTTCGTTGCTTCATTCATTGGGCACAAGATTTTTGTTAATAAAGCCGTTAAACAAAATGATGTCTGTTTCTGCTTCTACCGCAATGTCTTTGTTGTGTATTCCTTTATGGATTTAGAAAATACTCGTAATTTAATCGAGTTAATCCGTAAAGCAATATATGACATTGTGCAAGAACATGACCTCAAAGTCTTTATTCAACCACACTTTGGTGTTGCAGAAATTCTTCCTTCAACTGATATTCTTGTTGCGGTGGACAATGCCATCTTCGCACGTAATGTTGATGAATCAAATTATGAAGAATTAACATTCTATAAAGATGAGTTCCGTGTCGAGCCATCTAAGGATGAAATTGAGGAAATACGTAAAGGTTTAGACAAGAACGAGTTTGTTGTTTACTATCAACCAAAATTCGATGTCAGTAAGAAACAATTTGTTGGATATGAGGCATTAATTAGATGGAACTCACCGAGATATGGATTATTAACTCCAGCACGTTTCTTAGAAAAGGCTGAATTAGGCGGTTTAATTCATGAACTAGATATGTTTGTCCTCAAACAAGTTATCAAGGATTTAGAGGACCTTAAAAAGCGAAATATTGAAATCTTACCAGTTTCAGTTAACTTCTCGTTGTATGAGTTTTACTCATCGGCCTTCATAAAAGAGCTTTTAGACCTTGTTGATCGTAGTGCTATTCGACCAGAACTGATTGAGATTGAAATTACCGAAACAACAACTCAAGCAAACACCTTTATGGCAACCTCCATCTTGAACAAACTCCGTAACCACGGTTGTAAGATTTTGATGGACGATTTTGGTAGTGGTTTCTCCAATCTTTTACAACTTAACAGCCTTCCATTTGATGTAGTGAAGATCGATAAAACTCTAGTTGATGGAGTCGTCTCCGATCTTAAGACTAAAGAAATGATTAAACTCATTGTTGGTATGTGTAAAGTCAACAAACTAGGAGTAATCGCCGAAGGCGTTGACTCCAAAGAAAAAGTCGATGTGCTTTCTAAGCTTGGCGTGAATGTGATTCAAGGATTCTATTATTCTGAACCTCTTCCGCTCGCTCAAGCTTTAGAGTTCTATAACGATAACCCTTTCAGTAAAAAAGGAGGAAGTAAGAAATGATTTTAATTATTGGTAGTAACCATGATGACGTTCTTTATTATGAATCTCTTTTAACTAACCCTGAAGAAGTGGTTATCTTAGATAAATACCACGTTTTTACTGGTCGGATTGCCAACCAAGAAGCAATGGTTATCCAAGATGTTTATACTAGCATTGTTTCATCAATGCTTTTGATGCATATCATTGATAAATTTGTTATTTCTTTGATTATTAACGTTGGACGATGCGAAGCAATCACTGAATCACTTGAAGTTGGCGATATTGCATTAAGCCAATCTGTTGTCTTTGGTGATGTTGATCAAATAGCCGCATATAAAGGAACAACACTTGGGCAAATCCCTGGTTATCCACGTGCTTTTAACGTAGATAAAAGCGTTATTCAAAATATCTCTAAATCTTTAGAAAAGATTGTCGAGCATAAATTTGTGAATGCGACATTTATTTCTTCTTCGTTCTTTAGACAGAACAAAGAACAAGTTCGTGATGTTGCAAAAGACGAGTATGTTTCTTTATTAAATAAATATATCGTGCTTGATGGAGAGAGTGCCGGTATAGCGCTTGTCGCTCAACTAAACAAGATTCCGTTTATCTCGGTAAAAGTGGTGGAAGCAAAAG
>CAMGZN010000020.1 GCA_946183335.1 uncultured Caryophanales bacterium
TTCGCCTTGATTTGGAGTAGAAACTGTTTCGCCAGTACGACGAACTTCAGTGACGACTGATTCTGGAGTAACAACTTCGTAGTTTCTGACAAGCTCTTCCACGGCGAGTTGAACGGTATCAGCATCGTTTGTGGTATCGCCAATCTTATATTGGACGTTCTTGTTAGATAAGACGGAATCGAACTTCGCCACATAACAATATGTTGTCTTTTCCATCTTTTCATCAAGATCATAGCTCTTTGTTTCTTGAAGTGTGATATCAACAGATTTCACATCGATGGCTTTGCCATCAATGGTAATCTTAGATAAGATTTCATCTCCAAAGAGTGTTGTATTGAGTCGATCACTATCAACCTGCACAGATGTGTAGATGACGGAGTGGTCGTTGGAAGCTTTTTTAGTATTGATTGGTGAACCATTTAAGACACCAAAGGTGATAATGCCAGCTAAGGAAGCGGCTAAGAGCACACCACCGGCAATACCAAAGACTTTGCGTTTCTTAGTAAAATCAGTCTTTTCATATGGACTTTCATAACTTGGTTTTTCATCAAGAGCAATGTTTGGAACCTTGCTTTCATCAATGTTAAAGCAACCATATTTATTTTGTAATCCAGTTGTGTTCGCAAGTAACCAGTTAAGGATACGGTAAACAACGTGGAACATAATCAGTGAAATAATGGAGCCAAAGAAGGCAATCACACCGAATGATTTGAGGGCTTCACCTCCAAGGAGGTAGAAGAGTAATCCGCTAGCGGCAACAATCACGGAACCATCTAAAACGATTAAGTTAGAACGTCTGAAGGCTTCGGTGTTAGCTTTCTTTAAGCTACGTCCTTTATAAACTTCGTCACGGAAACGATGCATGTAGATGACTTCACCAAAGATGGATAGAAGTGTGACAATAATGCCTCCGACAATCGCGGCAACATTAAATGTTGGTGTCATGGCGAAGAATAAGAGGAATGTTAAGAATAAGCTTAAGAGAGTTGTGGAAATTGCCGCCAAAGATTGTAAACGGAAGAACATTGCGAGTAAGAGTGAAACAATCACAATACCAATCAATGTTGCTTTTAAGGTTGCAGAGAAGGCTAACTTAGCATCATTTCCTTTAAAGGAAATAAGTTGTTCATAAGATGCTGGAACGGTTAAGTAGTTATATTGAATATTTCCATCAGCAGTAACATCTTTGAACTTGTTAGTCACTTCGACTTCATATTCCTTGGCATTAAACATTCCTAATAGGAATGAAGCTTGTTGGTTAGCTTTCTTAAGAGCGGTTAAATCGTATTCGCCTTGTTCATTTGCGCTTCCGCAAAGGAAACGTAATTCAGTTTCAGCTTCTTTAGAATCTGGATTCCAAATGTTTTCATGGTTCCAAGAACAGATAACCTTTTCTGTGGAATATGGATTTTCACTAGCTTTTTCAATAGAATCTTCGTCTTCCCAGTTTCCAACTAAGAAAACGTCTGGTGTGGATTGGGCTTCTTCACCTTCTCCTTCGCCTTCACCTTCGCCTTCGCCTTCACCAACTTCAGCATACTTTCTTGTTAAAACAAGAGAGGCTTGGTTTGGATCTTCTTCATCTTCTTCACCGCTGACGACTTTTAAGAAAGTCTTTACAGCTTCACTATCAGAGACTGGGAAAACAACATAAGGAATTGTTCCTGAATCACGCCAAATGTAAGCTTCAACGTCATCAAAAACGTTTTCAGCAAAGGCTTCATCAAGGTTTCCTCTCAAAGAGAAGTTCTTTCCAGAGAATTCAAGTAAACGAGAAACATAGTTAAATAAAGTGTCGTCTTGGGTTGAGAAAGAAACGGAGATTGTATCAGCATAAACTTGGCTTGGATCGTCTTCGTTTGTTCCGATTTTAACGGAATAATCTTCGACATTCATTAAATCCAAGCGTTCCTTCATGATGTTTGCCACTTTTTCAGCATCATCACTAGCAACTGGATCTTCAGCATTTTCCTTGTTCTTTAAAGCAAAGACGATTTCACGGCCAGAAGCAAATTCACGGCCTTCTTTCATTTTGATAAATGTTGGTGCAAAAGATACGCCAACACCGATTAGGATGGCTATTACCATCGAAATATAAGCAATTAAACGACGCATAACTATGTTCTCTTTCTAATGATTTCTCATCTAAATTATTAAAATTTAGGTTGCTTTTAAAGGATACTACTACTCTTTGACCTAAGCAAGCAAAGTTTTTGGAAGCGTATTAGTAAAGTATTATAGAAAGTTTCAATAATTGAAAAATTCTCAATATGAGATAAATATAAAATATCCGATGAATTCGTAAAAATTTAATCTGTAACCATTGTGGCGTGATACCTTGCAAAATAAGCTTTTCCAGCAGCTGTAATTTCTCTTCCTCGCGGTGTTCGGTTAATAAAACCGAGAGAAATCAAATATGGCTCACAGCATTCTTCTAAAGTTCCCGGATCTTCTCCAAATGTCGTGGCTAAAGTGTCTAGTCCAACTGGTCCACCGTTAAAACGATTGATCAAGTGATAAAGATAGTTCACATCCAACTCATCTAAACCAAATTCGTCAATTCCGATCCGCTTCAACGCGTCAATTGTTAAAGGAGCAGTAATCGTCTTTTTGTCAGCATAAATAAAAAAGTCACGAACACGTCTCAAAATACGATTAGCAATACGAGGAGTCCCGCGTGATCTAATCGCAATTTCGTGCGCTGCTTGAGAATCAATTTTATCCCCTAAAACTCTTGCTGATCGAGTGATAATTTGCTTCAATTCTTCTACTTTGTAGAAATCAAACTTTAAAGGTATCCCAAATCGCTGTCTAAGAGGCCACGATAAACAACTAATTTTTGTTGTCGCTCCAACCACGGTAAATGGAGGTAAATCAATCGATAAATTTTCCGAATCTTTATCGTGCGAAATTAGGATATTAATTCGAAAGTCTTCCATGGCTCCGTACAAGAACTCTTCGACATCTTTTGGAATGCGATGTATTTCATCAATAAATAGAACTTGACCAGGCTCCAAGGAAGATAAAATGGACGCCATATCACCAATCTTTTCGATGGTTGGACCACTGATACAGGTAAGTTTGTGACCCAGTTCATTGGCAATCACGTAAGCAATTGACGTTTTACCTAAACCAGCAGGTCCATAAACAAGAACGTGATCTAGCGCCTCATTTCTCTTTTTTGCGGCACCAATAAAAACTTTTAAGTTCTCTAAAAGAGAAACTTGTCCAAAAAACTCATGGAAGAAACGTGGTCGAAGAGTAATATCAGCAATATCATCTTCCTTATTTTCAATTGAACTACGCATAAGATCGAATCCTCCTCAAAGCTTCTTTAATAATCTCTTCGTTTGTTGCCTCTGGAATATTGATCTTTGCTAGCGTTGTCATAATCTCTTTGGCTCGATATCCGAGACGTCTTAACGCGGAATAAACTTCATCATATTGATTAACATTAATATTTTGATTTAAATCAAAAAATCCACGTAAATCGAGCAAAATCTGTGCCGATCCTTTCTGGCCAATTCCTTTTATGCTTCTAAGGAAAAACAGATTATTCGCCTCTATGGCCTTTTTTAAATCTTTGAAATCACATTCTGCAAGAATTTTTAATGCAGATTTTGGACCAATTCCATTGACCGTATTTAATCCTAAATAAACATCTCTTTCTTCTAATGAAGAAAATCCAACGAGATAAAGGCCTTCTTCTCTAAGTACGTCCTCAACATACATTTTTACTTCATCACCAACATGAAATTGGTGTGGGCGTGAAACTGCAATACGGTATCCAATTGAGTTTGTTTCGATAACAACTCCTTGTTTGAGGATGCGAGTCACTCGCCCTAAAAAATAGTCAAACAACATTTTGACTCCTTTCTCGTTATTTGCCCTCTCACTATATAAATGCGTAAAAAAAACGGCTTTTTGCCATTTTTTTTAAAAATTTTTATCTTTTAGGAGGCTTTGGAGTTGGTATTTCAACACGCTTATGCTCACTAATTCTGTGAAGATGTTCAATGCGTTCTTTGACATCTTTTGAGACTTCCTTACCTAAAAGGTAAGAATCAAGGTCTTTATACAAGACACCCATCTCTTTTTCGTCGGTTTGTCCTTCAAAAAGACCAGCTGTTGGGACGCGATTATATAAATCTTCGGTTAAACCAAATAATTTTGAGGCATCACGAACTTCTTGCTTAGTTAAATGGACAATTGGGAGTAGATCTGCGGCTCCGTCACCATATTTTGTGAAGTATCCAACATATCTTTCATCCCAGTTATCAGTACCTAAAACTAAACCAGAATGCTCTTGGGCATAGGCGAATAGTGCACACATGCGCATGCGTACTTTTAAATTAGATTTAGATAAGCGCAAGAAATCTTTTCCATGGAGTTCTTTTAAATATGAATGATATGTTTTAGTTAATGAAATGACTTCTAGATTAACATCGAGTTGTTTGGCAACACGTTTAGCGTCTTCGATATCGGCTGGATTAGATTCAATATCAATGGCATAGCAAAAGAGTTTATCTTTTCCAACGGCTTCTTTTGCTAAAGCAGCAACTAATGAGGAATCAACACCACCACTTAAACCTAGAATATAGGCTTTACAGCCGGAATTTGATAGATAATCCTTTAAAAAGGATTCGATTTCTAATAAATAAGCTTGTAAGTTTTCCATTATTCGAGATACTCAAACTCAAAGTCGCATAAGAAGACAGAATCTCCATCTTCTGCTCCAGCTTCTTTTAAAGCTTCTTCAACTTCGATCTTTCTTAAATAATTAATTAAACGCATCATTCCTTCATCAGTGGAGATATTAATTAAGGAATAAGTTCTTTCAATTGATTCTCCAACAAGTCTAAAGACATGATCTTTTTCTTTAACAACCTCAAAGATTGGTTTTTGATCCTTGTAAGCATTATAGACTTTTGTGGCGACTTTTTCTTCCGTTCCCATTAATGGGAAAGGATCTGTTGTTGAAACAAGCTCATAACACTTTTTCACGAGTTCATTGACACCATCATGAGTCAAAGATGAAATTGGGAAAACGTCTTGTTTAACTTTTTTCTTAAACTCTTTGAGTTTATCCTCAGCCCCATCTTCATCCATTTTACTCGCTACAATGACTAATGGACGTTTTTCTAATCCCATTCCGTATTCTTTTAGTTCGGTTTGGATTTGTTTAAATGATTCATATGGATTTTCATCACTCATTGAAACAAGGTGGACAATAACACGACATCTCTCAAGATGTCTTAAGAAAGTTAAACCAAGGCCTTTGCCAAGATGAGCGCCTTCAATTAAGCCAGGAAGATCAGCCATAACAAAAGTTTCATATTTGGAGACATTAACAACACCTAAGTTTGGCGCGACTGTGGTAAACGGATAATCAGCAATTTCTGGATTTGCATTACTAACAACACTTAGAAGTGTTGATTTGCCAGCATTTGGGAGTCCAACTAATCCAACATCGGCCAAAAGTTTTAATTCGAGGATTAAACGTTTCGTTTCACCAGGAAGTCCATTTTCAGCAATACGAGGAACGCGGTTTTTATCCGATTTAAAAGCGGCATTGCCTCGGCCACCACGGCCACCTTTAGCGACAACGACCTCTTGTCCGTCATGAGAAAGATCACAAACAAATTCGTGGTCTTTTTCTAAATATACAACAGTGCCAACTGGTACATCGACGTAAACGTCGTCTGCACCACGACCATATTTATTCTTTGTTAATCCTTTTCCGCCATCTTGTCCAATAATAACTTTAGAGTGACGGAAATTGAAAAGTGTATTAATCGATTTGTTCGCACGAAAAATAATCGAAGCACCACGACCACCATTTCCACCACTAGGTCCGCCTTTAGCAACGTACTTTTCGTGGAGGAAGGCAATCATGCCATCTCCGCCTTTTCCAGATCGAACTTCAACAACAACACGATCAATAAACATATGCTCACATTATACGATAAGAAAAAGAAAAGACCACTTTTTTGTGGTCTTTGTGAATTAAGTAAAATAAAAGACCTCTAAAGAGGTCTAATATTTTTCAACTTACTTGGCGTAAACGCTAACGCGTGTTTTGGAACGTCCAACACGTTCATATTTACAAATACCAGAGATGGTTGCGAAGATGGTATCGTCTCCTCCACGTTTGGTATTCACACCTGGAAGAATCTTTGTTCCTCTTTGGCGGTAAATAATTGAACCGGCTGTGCAGAATTCTCCATCGGAGACTTTTGCACCAAGACGTTTGGATTCGCTATCACGTCCGTTTTTAGTTGAACCAACACCTTTTTTAGAAGCAAAGAGTTGGATATTTAATCTAAATAACATAACTAATTTCCTTTCTCGATTACTTGTACGAACTTTGGATATGTCTCTGCAATTGTTTTTAATTGAACTAACACTGTTTCCAAGACGTTGTAATCGTGCTCATTCGCCGTTTTTAATTCTGTAATTTCGAAGTATCCTTCATCAGTCTTGAATGTAAAACATTCAGGATTTGCGATGGCGTTTGCTCCGCCAATAATGATTGAGCTAACTCCAGCACAGATCAGGTCTTCTCCTTTTGGGGCAGAATTAGAATGGCCTTTTACTAATATACTTTTAATTTTTTGTTCTGCTTTAATGACAGTAACTTTGATCATTTTAAGCAACGATGCTTTCAATAACAACGCAAGTATATGGTTGACGATGACCAATCATACGACGAGCGGAATTATGTTTAGCTTTGTATTTGTAGATGCGAATCTTCTTGCCAAATCCGTTTTTAACGACTTTTGCGGTTACTTTCGCTCCTTCGACATATGGTGTACCAATTTTCACTTCTTTGTCGGCAACGAGAAGAACTTTATCAAAGGCAACAGCCTTATTTTCTTCAACATCAAGTTTTTCAACGAAAACTTTTTGTCCGACTTCGACGCGAACTTGTTTTCCACCAGTTTCAATGATAGCGTACATAAATATACCTCGACTTTCTCACTCAAGACTCGCTATGGAGGTCTATTGCCTAAGGCAATAAGTTAGTTACCTTTTCTATGCGGTTGTAGCTTGTGAGGCGACAACGCTATTAATAATATTATTAATGAATCACTTTGTAAATATTTTTTTACAATTGTAAACTCAAAACTCCCGAAAATGTCCATGTTCGCGAAAAGAATAATACCCATTTTTATAAATGATCACATGATCAAAAAGTCGTATTCCAAATTCTTCTGCTTTATCGCGTAAAATCGCTGTCGAAACAACATCATTTTCGCTTGGTCTATCAGAGCCATCTGGATGGTTATGAACCAAGACAAATGAGGAACATTTTGAATCAAGTAAATCTAAAATGATTTCTTTGAAATCAAATGAACATGAACCGAACGAACCTTTATATTTTGTTAGTTCACGAATGATCTCTTTTTTGCGGTTGAGCATCACGAGAATTATCACCTCATAATCAAGTGTTTGTAAATATCGAAATCGTTCATTAATTTGGTTCGTTTGAGTAATGACTTGATGGGTCGAATTTTTTGGTGATGATAATCGTCGATGCAGCTCAAACGCAGCCACAAGTTTGAGCGCACTTATACGGCTTAATCCGCGTTGCGTCTCTAGTGCGTTAATAGAAGCGATGGATAAATGTGGCAAAGTAATAAATGTCTCTAGTAGAGACTTTCCAATTTCAATCGCTGAATGTCCTTTAACTCCGCTGCCAATTAAAATAGCTAAAAGCTCATAATCATCAAGCTCACTAATTCCGTAGCAAAAGGCTTTTTCACGAGGTTTGGCCTCCTTTGGTAGATCGGCAATTTTCATTTCCAAGTAAATTTCCAGCCGCCCGGAACACTTGAAGAACCTTCTTTGGACATAAACAGTTTATAAATGACCACTGCCATTAATGAAACAGCAAGGACAGTTAAAACAGCCGTTAAAGTTAGTTCACCAGGTTTAATTTGAGCACATTCTTCTTTTGTTAATTCACGCATTGTTGTAATCCTCCTATATTTCTTAATGCGTAATTTTTTAGCAAATGTGTTCAAACAAATAAAAAAGGTGCTATAAGCACCTTATTTTTTTAATGTGGGACACTTTTACTTGGTTGTAAGTTTAAGAATTTCAACCTTGTATTCGCGAGCAACACGGACGACACAGACATCGCCAACTTTCTTTCCAACGATGGCTTTACCAAGTGGAGAGACGTTAGAGATAAGTCCTTTGGTTGGGTTAGCTTCAACTGTACCAACGATGGTGTATGTTGCTTTAGTGTTATCGCTAAGATCTTTGATTTCGACTGTGGAACCAAGAGCAACTAATTTGCTGGCTTGTTTCTTTTCATCGATGATTTTAGCATTAGCTAAGATGTTCTCGATTTCTTTAATACGAGCTTCAACTTCAGCTTGTTTGTTACGCGCAGCATCGTAGTCTGCGTTTTCGCTTAAGTCACCTTGTGCACGAGCGGCAGCAAGTTGATCTAAGACTTCTGGACGGTCAATATCAATTAAATGACGAAGTTCTTTAGTTAACTTAGCTTCGCCTTCTTTTGTTAATTCTATTTTCTCTGTGGCCATGATTTAAGCCTCCTAAATCGCAATAAAGAGTTTACCAATCAATAATGATGTTGTAAACAACAAATTACTTAATTTCCTTCATTTTTGGGTCATCGAGGAAGCAATTGAAAACTTCTTCTACTTCCTCAAGCTCTTTTTCATCTTCAATAACTTCAATTGAGGAATCCTTTTCATTCACTGAAACAGGAATAACGTTATCTTCATCTCCTTCTTTATATAAGAAGGCATACATTTTGTGGCGTTCTTCATTTTCATAAGTGAAAAGAATCTTCATCACTTGTTCGACACCGTTTTCATCGGTAATCATGATTTCATTATCAAGAAGTGGGTTACTCATTTTCCTTCCTCCATTTTTCTTAAATATCTTTCTAAGATAACAACCGCAGCATACTCATCGACAAGAGCTTTGCGCTTTTCATAAGAAAGATTCATTTCTTTTAGTTTTTCATCCGCGTCAATTGTGGAATACGATTCATCAATTTCGTGGATAATAAGAGAACTATTTGCTTTAAGCAAATCTTCTTTGAATCTTAAACAACTTTTCGCATGAGGAGATAGATCTCCAGACTCATAATAAGGAACGCCTAAAACAACTTCAGAGATGCCTTCGTTTTGGCAAATCTCAAGAATATGTTCACGAGCTTTTTTAAAATTGCCTGGTTCAAAACGAAATGTTTCGCGTCCATGGGCAATGCCTAAAGCATCCGTGGACGCAATCCCAACAGTGGTCGTTCCTAAATCAAGAGCAAGGATTTTACTCATTGAAGAGTCTCCTTAAAGAGCTCGATAGCAGATTGAATCTTTGATTCATCACGTCCGGAACCATTCGCCATATTTGGACGTCCTCCGCCGCCACCACCGAGGTGTTTAGCGACTTCGCGGACAAGATTGCCGGCCATGTTCTTTCGAAGGGCTGAGCCGCCAATAAAAATAGAAATTGGCAATGTTTGACCTTCTCCACCAATCAAAAGAATGGAGTAATCAGGATATTTCACTTTTAAACCATCTCCCATGGCATTTAAGTTGTCCATTGAAGCACCTTTAACATATTTAGTTAAAACTTTATATCCTTTAAGGTCTTCAAATTCGTTTACAGCGTCATTGGCATTGGCTTGAGAAATCTGATCCATCAAAGATGTCAGACGTCGATTTGCTTCAGAAAGTTGTTCAAGTATTGAATGAATCTTATTCTTTGCTTCATCAGCATTTGATGCTCCAACACTTTCAACAATCGATTTTAAAGCGTCTTGACGTTGTTTAATTAATTCATAAGCACCAACTGATGAACGTCCTTCAATACGACGGACACCAGAGGCAATTGAAGATTCACTTTCAATAACGAAGACACCAATGTCGGATGTATTCTTCACGTGGCATCCACCACAGAATTCAATTGATTCTTTGCCAAAGGCAACAACACGAACTTCATCACCATATTTCTCAGAGAAGAACGCTTTTGCACCAAGCTTATTTGCTTCACTAATACTCATAACCTTGATGTTTGATGGAATCGCTTCAGCAATCATACGATTGACTTCGTTTTCAATTGCTTTTAATTCTTCATCAGTAATTTTTGAATAGTGGGTAAAGTCAAATCTCATGTAGTCTTTACAGACATAGGAGCCCATTTGTTTAATGTGGTTACCTAAAACTTTATCTAACGCGGCTTGTAATAAGTGGGTTACAGAGTGGTTACGTTCTGTTAATCGACGTTCTTCAACATTGATTTCGACATGAACCTTGTCACCAACTTTAACTTTTCCGCGTTTGACTTTCACAGCGTGTAAATGTTGTTTGTTTGGAGCTTTGATAACATTGAATACTTCTAAAGAAGTATCATTGTTAGAAATTTCGCCAGTATCGGCAACTTCACCACCGGATTCAGCGTAGAAATTTGTTTGAGAAAGAATGATTTCACCTTCGTCTGAGATTTCATCAACTTTAACGCCATCCTTGAAACAGCCAATCACAACAGCATCAAGTGGATCCTCATCATAAACAAATGATGAAGGTTCAGTGAATTCGAGGAGATCTTTGGATTGCTTGTGCATACTTTGAGCATTACTACGAGCTTGACGAGCACGTTCCTTTTGCTTTTCCATTTCTTCTTCAAAGCCTTTACGATCGACTTTCACACCTTTTTCAGCACAGATTTCAATTGTTAAATCAATTGGGAATCCAAATGTATCGTAAAGTTTGAATGCATCAGCACCAGAAAGTTCTTTCTTACCGACAATCATTTCACGAAGTAAAGCTTCACCAGTGGCAAGAGTCTCTAAGAACTTCTCTTCTTCTGCTTTGACCATCTTCGCGATGGATGGACCTTTAGAGACATTCTCTGGATAGAATTTTGCATAGATGTTGATAACAACATCAACGAGAGTGTACATAAATGGTTTTTCAATACCGATTTGTTTAGCAAATCTCATTGCACGGCGAACAAGACGTCTTAGGACGTATCCACGTCCTTCGTTGGAGAAAATTTCTCCATCAGCAATCGCGAATGTAACTGCACGAATGTGGTCAGCGATAACACGATAATTTGTTAAATAAGGTTTTTCGTATGGAACGTTCGCGAGTTTTTCAACAGCTTTGATAATTGGCATAAACAAATCTGTTTCAAAATTTGAATCAGTTTGTTGTAGAACAGAAGCAATACGCTCAAGTCCTGCGCCGGTATCAATGTTCTTGCTTGGAAGTTCCTTATATTCGCTTCTAGGAGTGCCTGGAACCGCGTTATATTGTGAAAACACAATACCCCAGATTTCAACATAACGGTCATTTTCAATTTCTTCACGGAGTAAACGTTCACCAATATGGTCCGGATCATATTTCTCCCCACGATCAAAGAAGACTTCGGTGTTTGGACCGGCTGGACCTTCACCGATTTCCCAATAGTTTCCTTCTAATGGAATAAGATGAGATTCTTCCACGCCTTCTTTTAACCAAAGTTGATGAGTTTCTTCATCAATTGGGTTATATGTAAAATAGAGTTTATCCTTTGGCATTCCGAAGTATTTCTCACTCGTGAGAATTTCAAAAGCAAAAGGAATGACCTCTTTTTTAAAGTAGTCACCGATAGAGAAGTTTCCAAGCATTTCAAAGAATGTATGGTGACGTGCGGTAAATCCAACGTTTTCAATATCGTTTGTACGAATCGATTTTTGGACGTTTGTAATTCGTCGACTTGGTGGTACTTCACTACCATCCATGTATTTCTTTAACGCGGCAACACCAGAATTAATCCAAAGTAATGTTGGATCTTGATAAGGAATTAAGGAAGCACCTTTTTCCACGTGATGGCCTTTTGATTTAAAGAAGTTTAACCATGTTTCACGAATTTCTTGACCGGTCATGTATTTCATATTTTGACCTCCTAAACAAAATAAAAAAGTATCTCAGAGGAACGAACTTATCGCGGTACCATCCTCTTTCAATACTTTGTATTGCACTTAATTAGTTTTCTCTTTAACGCAGAGACACGATGACTCTTCATCATCTCCAAAGGAGTGGCAGGTTCCTTTATCGGAGCACAATAAATATATCATAAATCCGAATAATTAAAAGAATTATTCAAGAATTTCTGGGTATTTTTTCATAAGATAATCGAGATCTTTATCTCCTCGTCCACTTAAATTGACAAGGATTGAACCAGAATGACGAGTACGAGCAATGCGGATCGCATAAGCAAGCGCATGTGCTGATTCGATTGCTGGAATAATACCTTCGAGTCTTGAAAGAAGCTTAAAAGCTTCTAATGCTTCTTCATCTGACACACTTTCATACTGAACACGTCCAACATCATGTAAGAAGCAGTGTTCTGGGCCAACGCCTGGATAGTCTAGACCAGATGCAATAGAGTAAGCATTAGCCACAGAACCATCTTTATTAAGTAAAACACGATTCTTGAATCCATGAAGGACAAATGGTTTTCCAAAAGTCATTGATGCGGCGTTCTTTCCAATCTCTTTTCCAGTTCCCATTGGCTCAACACCAACAATTTGAACCGGATCATTTAAGAAAGCCTCAAACATACCGATAGCGTTAGAACCACCGCCAACACAAGCGCAAACAATGTCTGGAAGTTCACCGGTCATTTCTAAGAATTGTTCACGTGCTTCTCGACCAATAATTTCTTGGAAATCACGCACAATTAATGGATAAGGATGAGGCCCAACAGCAGAGCCCATTAGATAGAACGCATCCTTGGATTCTTTTAAATAATTTACGAAGGCTACATCAACAGCTTCTTTTAATGTTTGAGTTCCTTCATAAACAGGAATAACACGAGCACCAAGCATCTTCATTCTGTTAACGTTTGGAGCTTGTTTTTCCATATCAACAGCGCCCATATAGATGTCACATTTTAGTCCAAAATATGCCGCAGCTGTCGCGACCGCAGAACCGTGTGAACCGGCACCAGTTTCAGCAATTAATTTTGTTTTTCCAAGGTATTTTGCAAGGAGTGCTTGTCCCATACAGTTATTCAATTTATGCGAACCATTATGGTTTAAATCTTCTCTTTTCAAATAAATTTGAACTTTACCTAGATAATTAGAAAGACGTTCACAATGATAAACGGGAGTTGGACGTCCTTGGTAGTTTTTACGAATTTCACGAAGTTGGGTGATGAATTTAGAAGATTTGCAGATTGTTAAGTAAGCATTATAGATGTCTTGAAAGATCTTATTTGTTTTTTCATCAAAATAAGAACCACCATACTCTCCAAAATAACCATCCTTACTTGGATAGTCTTTACGA
>CAMGZN010000021.1 GCA_946183335.1 uncultured Caryophanales bacterium
GTTTACTCATATGCTTAATTATAAAGCAAATTCATAAAAATGAATTATAATAATGATAAGGAGAATACACCTATCAAGAGATCAATTCTTTAGGGATATTCCAATGATTGAACTGATTCTTACAATCGTCTTTATCACTCTCGGGATGCTCTTTTTGGGTTACTTTCTTATTGAGAAACTCAAGGGATATTGTTTAAAAGAGACACTAATCAAATCTGTTTCTTCCTTACTCTTTATCGCGGTTGCGACGGTTTCATTAGTGTCAAAATCCTCAACAAATCTCACATTATTTGTTCTATTTGGTTTAATTTGTGGATTATTTGGTGATGTTCTTCTAGAATTCAAATACGTTTATCGAGACTATGAAAGACATTTCACTTATTCAGGGTTTGTTGCGTTTATGGTTGGACATGTTTTCTACATGAGTGGGCTCATTATGGAGTTCTATCATGGAGAATCTATCTTATTCATTATTCTTCCATTCGTGATTGGAATATTGATGAGTGTTGGAAATATTATCTTAGAGAAACCAATGAAGTTTAACTTTGGCGAGTATCGACTTGTAGTCTTTATTTATGGATGCTTCTTATTTAGCTTTGCTGCTCTTGTTGTTTCCTTAAATATTATGACTGGATTTAGCTCCACCACATTATTTGTGCTCCTTGGAGCAGCTGTCTTCTTTGTGGTCTCTGATCTTATTTTATCTGGTACTTATTTTGCTGTCGGAAAAGACCGACCAATTGATTTAATCTTGAACGCTCTAACCTATTACGTGGCGCAATACCTCATCGCGTTCTCACTATTTTTCTTATAGCAAAACGATTTAATGTGTTGAAAAATCATACACATTATGTATAAATAAGGTCAAGAGGCGTGGATTTCTAATTAATCCACAACAATCATTATGAATAAGAAAGTGTTATCGAACGTACTCCTTTTTACATCAATCGGATGTATTGCTTTAGGAGTGGGCTTTTTACGTTCAGTTAAACCAGTCGTTAAGGAAGCCAATGCTGCGAATCCAGAATTAGAGGTTAATGACAATATTGTTGAAGTTGGAAAATATCCACAAACTGTCGTTAAATCGACTACTGATCTTTATGACGATATTGCCGACAGTGTAAAAGATGACCTTGTTCCTGGAAAAGACTATGAATATAAGGGAGAAAAATATCGTTATTATCCTGCTGTTCACCACACTGAAGGTGGCGGCAAATATGAAGATGGAACAAATTGCAAAGATGGTCCAGCCTTTTATAAATACGAACCAATAAAATGGCATATATACAATAAAGATACGACAGATAATAAAGCGTATTTGTATGCCGCTTATATTATGGATGTTGGAGTGTTCCAACAAAACATTGAAATGGATGGAACTAATGCCGGTCATGTTGCTGGAAAACCAGGTGTTGCAGCAAATGACTGGGAACAATCAACTGTTAGGGAATTCCTTAATGATACTTTCTATAATGATGCATTCTCTGATAGCGAAAGAAACTTTATCAAAGATAATACTTCGAAAGCAAACAGTTCTGGGTTTAAAGTTAAAGATAAAGTCACTTTAATGACTGCAGACGACTACACTACTTACAAAGATAAATCTAGTTTTAAAACAAAAGCCTCTGATTACGCTAAAGGAAGAACGCTGTTCTACCACTTCAATTCCTATGATTGGTCGTTCTTCTGGCTTAATTCTAAAAAAGCTGATTATGACACATTACACGTGCAATATGTCCGTGGAACTGAAGTTGGGGGAGGAGGTTTCTCTGAATCGCCAAGTTTTGAAAAAGAAGGTATTCGTCCATTGATTGTTTTAGATTTAACAAAAGTTACGATTGGTAAAACAAGCGAAGAAAAAGCTAGCGATGACACTAAGAAAGCAGAAAATGCTAACACCACCGCTTTAGTCATTGGAATTATCTTCTCCATTCTTGGTATGGCCGGATTAATTACCTTCTTTACATTAATGAAGAAAGGTATCCTGACATCAAGGATGTCTCCAAAGGTTATCCTTATCGTTTTAGCATCAGTCCTTGTTCTCACTTCTATAGGGGTTGTTTCCTTATCCGTTAGAGCATCGAAAGAATCTGGTGGAGGAGGCGAATCATGTACCCTTAAATATGGTTACTACGTCCAATCAACCGAACAATATTCCGATTCAAGCAAGAACATGGTTCAAGTTGGCTATAACTGCTGGTTGATTAAGTCGGATGGTACTGCTCGTCATGCTGCCGCTATCGAAGATAAAACAAACGCAAGTGACTTTGACAAATACGCAGATAACTTAAAATGTACCTGGGAACAAACTGGTTGTACTTTGAAGATCACTTATACTGGTTACTACTCTGGTGTTGCAACAATGACAGTTAAAAGTGATGGAAAATTATACTCTGGTGGCAAAGAAGTCTTCCACTGGGTGAGAGGAGAATAAAACAATGAAATATTGTATTAATTGCGGTTCACCTCTACCAGATGAGGCGAAGTTCTGTTCTAATTGTGGTTATAGACAACCAGAGAAAGAACAACCTAAGGTTGAAGAACCTGTCGTTGAAGAAGCTCCAGTTGTTGAAGAGCCTGTAAAAGAACCAGAACCAATCGTTGAAGAAGCTCCAGTTGTTGAAGAAGTCGTTTCTGAAGAGCCAAAAGAGGAACAAGAGCACGAACCAGAACCAGAGTCTGTTGAAGAACCTTTGACAGAGCCTGAACAAGTTGGTGAAGAACAACCTGTTATCGTTCCAGTTGAGGAAGCAAAAGAGCAACATGCACCACAGCCTGAATCTCAAATAGAACCAGCTCCTTTACCTACGCCTTTGCCAGTTTCAGTTGAACAACCAAAGGTTGAAGAGGCTCCAAAACAAGAAAAACCTGTAAAACAAAGACAGAAAACTGATTTCTCCGGTTTAATTAAACGTAAGAATTATGGACTTTGGTCAATTCTTGCTGTTGGTTATTGGTTCATCGTGATGATCTTTAACTTCATCGGCATTGGTGCCACATTCCTTGGAGTAGCGCTGTTGCTTCTCTCTTTAATTGGTGGAGGTTGTGCTACTGGAGGATTTGTTAAAGCCGTTAAATCAAAGAAGATTGATGATGAATTATATATTTCATTGTCTTGTATGGTTTTAGACCTAATGGTCTTTATCTCAGCTATCATCTTCTTATAATTATCACAAAATAAATTAAAAAGACGTTATTAACGTCTTTTTCTTTTTGGCAGGGGTGATAGGAATCGAACCCACGTTAGCGGTTTTGGAGACCGTTGTACTACCATTGTACGACACCCCTAGTGCGCCATTTATTATAGGTAAATGGCTCTCTAATCTCAATAAATTTTATTGACCACGAGCAATTTTGCTTACAAGTGACATATCAACTTGTCCATCATAGTTGGCTTTAAAGTGTTTCATCACAAATGGAATGGATTTATCTTCTAAAGAAGCAATAATCGAACGGATTTCGTCTTCGCTCATCATTTTTGGAAGGTATTTTTCAATGACGGACTTTTGTTGATCGATGGCCTTAGCTGCTTCCATACGTCCAGTCTTCACATTACCTTCTTTTTCTTCATCAAGTTCTTTAATCACCTTGGTAATGATTTTTACAAGGTCAGCATCAGTGGCTTCTTTTCCTTGTGCTTTAAGTTCAATCGCGTTCATGCGGTAGCGATTGATGACGACGCTTAAAACAGCGCGGGTGACTTGGTCACGCGCTTTTAAAGCGGCGATATTAGCTTGTTCAAGTTCATTAATTAACATAGTTAATCAATCTCCTTTCTAAAGATATCATGTCCAATACGATAGAACATGTAGTAAATTGGGATAATTTCAAGACGTCCAGCAAACATACCTAATGTCATTGTCCAAAGCATGGCGTTATTGGCTTGAGAAGTTAAGCCAGAAGACATACCTGTCGAAGACAAGGCGTTAGCAAATTCAAATGAACAACGTCCAAAGTCAAATTCTCCACCACCAAAAATCATTAACAAGAATGTTCCAGTGAATAAAGTAACAATGTAAAGAAGAATGTATCCATAGGCTTCGCTAATTTCACTATGTTCAACGACATGTTCTTGTCCACAACGGTAGACCTTGGCTGGATAGTACATGTGTTTTGATGCGCTACGTTCACGTAGATTCCAATGGAAAGCTTTAAAGGCTAACGCAACACGGTATTGCTTTGCACCACCGGCTGTGGAACCCATTCCGCCACCGATAACGCACATCACTATAACCAAGAATGTTGTGCCAGCTGTCGCAGTAACGCCAAAGGCGTAGTTAGCTGGAACATTGGTAAATCCAGATGTTGTAATCGCAGAAATATAGGTGAAGATACCATAACCTAGCGATTCGCCAAAACTGAATCCGTTTGGTCCAACAAGGAATGAAACCACGAAGAGTGGAATCATCACACATGATAGAACCGCAAAAAAACGAATTTCAAGGTCACGAGTGACACGTTTAAACTTACCAGTGATTAAGAAGAGGTGGATTAAGAAATTAGTTCCACCAAGGAGCATTAGAATGCTACAAATAATCTGGTTCGCAACTTGGTTTCCACCAGCAGCCATTAAGCCACCAGCTTGGCTAGAAAAGCCACCCGTTGCAATCGCTGCGATAGAGTGGTTGATCGCGTCAAATCCACTCATACCAGAGATGACAAAGGCAATTGTACCTAAGGCAATATATAACACATAGATGCCTAAAATGAGACGTGCTGACTTTGTTAGGTTTGGCATTAGCTTATCGTTATGGCCTTCGGCAATATATAAGCGAAGTCCATATCGATCAGACAATGTGGAAGTGATAATTAAGACTAAACCAACCCCACCAAAGAAGAGAAGTAGGCTTCGATAAAAGATATAAACGTGGGAATCCCACATTGTGAACCTAGTTAAGCCAATCGTGGCAAAGCCACTAGTGGTTTCAAACACTGATTCAGTGAAGCTCATCTTGCCGCTTAAGGCGAATGGAATCGAGCAGATTAAGATGGCAAGAATCCATAAAGAAACAAGGATAACTTGGTCTTGATGCTTACCAAGACGACCTCTATCTCTCTTAAAAATAAGAGAGAAATAGAGTGCCGCTCCAACGGCTAAAGTAATTAAGCCCGGGAGATAGAAGTTAATCGCTACACCGCTCTCACTTGGATAGAAAATAAGCATGATTAAAGGAATGAAGGTAATCATCGAGATAAACATCAGGAAGATACCTAGGTATCCAAAAATTAAGCGATATCCACTAGCTTGTTTTTTCATACTTATTCAGCAGTTTGAACGAATTTAATGATCGCGTCCTTTTCTTCTGGGGTGGTCACGACAACGAGTTTATCCTTTGGAAGGATGACTGTTTGGCCATTTGGAATAATTGCATGAGGTTTACGATAGATGCAGGAGATCGTTCCGGTTTTTGGGAATTCAATGTCCATAATGCGTCTACGAGAGATGTGATAACTATCTTTCACGACGATTTCAACCATGACGATCGAATTATCTTCAATTGAGACTTGTTTAATGAAGTCTTCTAATGAAGACTCGGCGATCAACGAGTCTGCGAGAAGCGCGGTTGATGAAATAACCGAATCAACTCCGAGGTCTCTAAAAAGAGAGACGTTTTTTGGGTTGGCAACGGTACAAATTGTTTTACGTGCTCCAAAAGCTTTTTTCGCGAGCAAGCATGCGACGAAATTATCAGAATCTTTATAGCCTAAAGCCATAAAGATATCACAGTCTCGGATACGGGCTTGTTCAAGAACCTCTTTCTTGTTTGGGTGTCCGTAAAAGACAGGTAGGTTATTCTTTTCAGCGAGGTATTTGGCGCTATCCTTATTGTCGTTAATCAAAATGATTTCATGTTTTTTATGGTTCTTATAGATGCCGATAACATAGTCAGCAGCGTGCATACCATTAGCAATAACGATTTTCATAGTTTATTTCACGCCTCCTCTCATTAAGTTGAATTTGTCAAAGGAAAGTTCAAGTGGGAAAATAACTTTCACACCCAATCCTTTCAAAAGGATTTCATTATCTGGATCTGAGAGACGAACATAAACGTTAGGAACGTTATAAAGTTTCTTCGCGATTGTCGCGACTAAAACGTTAATGGAATCGTCACCAGTGACGATAACAACTTCTTTACATGTTTTGATGTAGGCTTTTTCAAGAACATCAAGGTCAGTACATTCTCCAACGATTGTGTAACCAGAGAAGTCTTCACTGAGTTGTTCAAAGCTTGTTGCCGATTCATCAACAATTAAGAGGTTTTTACCTTCTTTGGAGAACTTGTTCGCGATTGTGGCACCTAATTGACCGCACCCAATCACGAGAGTTTTATTCTTTAGATTTATACCTGCTAGTTTTTTCATAAATGAATCTCCTTTGTAAAGGGACGCATAAGGTCATTATATTATACAAGTAAAAGAAAAAGACAAGTCTTTATCGTTTTTACTTGTCTTTATTCAATGTCTTTTTTCGCGTTATTTTTGTAATAACAGAAACGGATTTTGTATCCGTTATCGTCAATTGGTTTTGATTCGGACAAACACTCAAATGTTTCGATTTCATCGATATTATCAAAGAAGAGCTCGGCTCTGCCGTCGGAGTCAACTTTGGTTAAGTAGACCCCATCAACATAAGGTAATGTTTGATGGTAAATCGAAGCACCTCCGATAACAAACACATCTTCTTTGGAATGCTCCTTAATTAAACGGAGGAACTCTTGGAAATCATGAACATTCACCACACCTTCATAGTTATGCGACTTGTCCTGACTTAAAACAATATTTGTTCTCTTTGGAAGAGGTTTTTGACCTGGGAACGAGAGCAAGGTGTTTTCACCCATCGCGACAGCGTGACCTTTAGTCTTCTCCCGGAAGAACTTCATATCTTCTGGTAGATGAAAGAGGAGATCGTTTCTCTTACCGATCCCAAACTTTTTGTCAACACAGAGAATAGAGTAAATCATAGATTTAATTAGATGGCGACAGGAATTTTCTTATCGAGTGGTTCGTATTCGTAGTCAACGAGCTTAAAGCTATCCACGGTGAAATCATAGAAGTTCTTGATTGATTTATCCATAATGAGCTTTGGAGCTGGATGCTGTGGCTTAGCGATGATTTCTTTGACTAAATCAACGTGGCGATCATAGATGTGGGCGTCAGCGATGACATGAACAAGTGTTCCTGGTTTTAAACCAGAGACTTGAGCAAACATCATTAATAATAATGAATATTGCAGAACATTCCAGTTGTTCGCGGTAAGCATGTCGTTACTTCTTTGGTTAAGAATACCGTTCAAGGTATCTCCACTGACGTTAAAGGTCATCGAGTAAGCACATGGATAAAGACCCATTTCGTGAAGGTCTTCAAAGTTATAGATGTTAGTCATGATTCGTCGGGATTGTGGATTGTGTTTTAAGTCATATAGAACACGGTCAACTTGGTCGAATTCACCTTCTGGGTAGATGCTCTTTTTAGCAAGTTGGTAACCATAGGCTTTACCAATGGAGCCATTTTCGTCGGCCCAAGAATCCCAAATATGACTTTTTAAGTCATGAATGTTGTTGGATTTCTTTTGCCAAATCCAAAGTAATTCGTCTAAGCAGGATTTG
The DNA here is from genome assembly GCA_946183335.1 of uncultured Caryophanales bacterium. Taxonomy (GTDB): domain Bacteria; phylum Bacillota_I; class Bacilli_A; order RFN20; family CAG-826; genus Fiminaster. The sequence continues at coordinate 7,608 of CAMGZN010000021.1, forward strand.
AACGCTGTACGACGAATAGTGAGAATTGGTAATTCTTCTTGAAGATTATAACGGTTAACAATACAGAATTTTTTAACGGTGTGGGCTGGGGTTCCATCTTCCCAATGAGGACGAACTTTTAAGTCAGTATCCCAGAATCCGTTCTCTAAAATATCTTTCATGTTTTCCACAAAAATTTGATCAGCACGGGACATAGTTTTTTTACCTCGCAAGTATTGTAGCAAAATGAGTGCTATAAATTAAGAGAAATTAAAAAGTTCTTTCTTTTTTTAGAAAGAGGAATATAATAAGCCTCCAATTATGAACTATATATTTATTTCTCCGAACTTTCCAAAAACATATCCACACTTTGTTTCTGAGTTAAGAAATGCTGGTGTGAATGTTTTAGGCATTGGTGATCAACCATTCGCAAGTCTTTCGGATGAATTAAAAAGCTCATTAACCGAATATTGTTTTGTTAGCGATCTAAACCGTGTGGACTGGATGATTAACACAATTAGTTATCTCCAAAGTAAATACGGTCCAATTGATTTTATTGAATCAAACAATGAATACTGGCTAAGAAACGATGCCACCTATCGTGAATGGTTTAACATTCAAAATGGAATGAGACCAGCTGATTTAGCAATTAGACAAAAGAAATCCACGATGAAGAAATTCTTCAAACATGCAGGAGTTAAAACTGCTCGATACATTATGGTTTCTTCTTTGAAGAAGTCGCTTACTTTTGTCAAAGAAGTTGGCTATCCAGTCTTTGCTAAACCAGACGCAGGTGTTGGCGCATCAGACACCTTTAAGATTAGTAACGAACAAGAGCTTCGTGAATTCCACAAAAATACTTTTAGTGAACCATACATCATGGAGGAATTCTTAGAAGGTTATATTACTTCTTTTGATGGTATCGCTGATGCAAAATCCAAAGTCGTGATGTGCTTTAACGAAACTTTCCCAACCCCAATCGCCGAAGTTGTCGCGAAGAATAAAGATGTTTATTACTTTGCTAAGTCCAGAATGGACGAAAACTTCTATAAGATGGGTTGCAAAGTTGTTAAAGCCTTCAAGCTTCAACAAAGATGTTTCCATATTGAGTTCTTTGTTTTAACAAAAGATAAAGAAGGATTAGGAAAGAAAGGGGACGTTGTTGCTCTTGAAGCAAATCTTCGTTCACCAGGAGGAAATACCTCAGATCTTCTTAATCTCACATCAAATATTTCTTATTATAAAGCCTACGCGGATGTCATTGTTGGCAATAAAGTTTGTCCAGTATTTGATAGCAACCGAATCGCGGTGAGTGTGAATAGAAAGAAGGAAATAAATTACCTACATTCCAACCACGAAATCGAACAATTATTTGGCGAACACATCGTTGAACATGACACCTATCCAGAAGCTTTTAGAGCAGCGATGGGTGACGAGTATTATTTTGGTGTTTTTACCAATGATAAAGATGTTAAAACATTCGTTCACGAAAGAGAGTAAAATATTTAAGATTTGCAAAAAAATAACCGCGAATTTGCGGTTATTTTTCATTTTTAACAGGTTTTTGTTCTTCTATTTTTTTGGGCTCTATTTTATCTTCCTCAGCCTTCTCTTTTAACTCTTCCATAACCTGAGCATGAGGCTTATATTTTCGCCCAACAAGAACAAGGATAATACCAATGACAATATAAGTTAATTCACGGATACGATAAACGATAGCCATTGGAGCAAACACCGCTGCTGAAACACCAATAAATCCAAGAGCTAAACTTGTACCAAATTCTCTTGATCCAGCTTGCATTGGAATAATAAAGAGGATGTTTCCAACAAGGGAAGCGGTAGACATGATAAGAATGCCATCAAAGTAAGAAACACCACCACCAGCAAAGAATTGGAGAAGCATGAAGTATTCGAAAGCTTCAAGCAAACGGGATGCATATTCAAGAATAATAACAGCCCAATATCGCCAACCTTCGTTACGGAAGGCGCGGATATTGTTATCGATACCAATGTAGGATTCTTTGTTCTTTTCAACTAATGGTTTTGTTTTTCTTCTAAGAAGAGGAATCTTTGCAATCAGTCTCATAAATGGATAAACAAATCCAATGTTACGAGCAAAGAAGGACCAAACAACCACTCCAAAAAGTAGAGCTCCAGCGATAATCAAAATGATTGTCACCCAGAGTGGACCTGGACAGCCATAGATAATATAAAGAACTGTGCCAGTCACCCAGAGCATGAAGTGGCCTAAGGCATAGAAAATCGAGAATGTTAATGTGGAAGATGTCGCTCTTTCCGTAGGGACATAACGACGTAGAGCCATAATTCGATATGGTTCACCGCCAATTAATCCAGCTGGCGTAACGTTATTGAGGGCAAAACCAGCAAGACAGATTCTGTACATTCTGTACATCTTTACATTCTTACTATCTTCTTTAAGGATGATTTTGTATGCGACAGCGTGGAGGAAATAAATCAAAACCCAGACCGCCATAATGCTAGCGAAAAGAAGAAGTGCTTTTGGTTCAATTAAAGAATTCCAGTCAACACTACTAAAATCAGTTTGCCAAATCATTAAGCCAATGCCGAGTAAACCGATAAAGAAGAAGATTAAACGATACTTAAATTTCATTGAATCCCTCCTTTAGACATCTTTTCGCAAGTCTTTCATATTTCACAAGTAAGAAAATGCGAATACCTTCCAAGAAGATAACACAAACTGGGAAAATCCAGAAGGTCACCCCACAAAATAAAAGAATAAACAATAAATAGGTACGGAAGTTAAAGACTAATAAGTTAGTCAAACCGATTGAGAACCTGGAATTCTTTCTCCATGTTTCAGTAACTTTCTCTGGAATCACTCCACCATTTTCATCAATTCTTTGACGCAGTTTTTGGAAGTTTGGAGTCATTCTTTCCTGAGACTTAGTATAACTAAGATAAGATGAACAAATGAGATGTTTAAGTCCATGAGACTCTAATGCATCAATTTGTTTCTTTACACTTTCGCTTGTTGAGAATTCACAGTGTGAATTGTTGCTTAAATACATCCAAACTTGTTTGTAGTAGTCAGCTGTTCTAGCTTGTACAGCATGGAAATAGATTCCAACTGGAACGGAAACAAACCAAATCCAGAAACTCCACGGAGTATTTGTGAATGGAATGTTCTCACTCATTAAGCGAACTGAGATACCAACATAGATTGCAAAATAAACAAGTCCATCACCAAATCCGTCAAAGCATCTTCCATAGAAGCCACCTTTTCCACTCATTCTCGCTACTTGACCATCAGCACAATCAAAGATTGCTGAAAGAATGATTAAACAAACACCGGTGATTTCTAATGCTAGGTTGTGGAACGCAAGCATGACACCACCAGCGACACCAGTAATCATCGAGAACACCGTTACAACATTTGGATGAAAACCAAGCTTGTTAAAAAGTTTCGCAAAGAGGATCGAGACCTTCTCTGTGAATACTGTGTCTAGTGGATCATTTAGTGTACGAGACTTTTGAAGACTCTTTTGTTCTTGTTTAATTTGTTCTGTCTTAGACATACGCTCAATAGTATAAACTTTAAATTATATTTAACAAGTATTAATTAGAAAGTGGATTGTTTCAATTTCAATAAAAATTAAAACAAAAGAAAAAGGGTTTCGACAATGGAAACCCTTTTAAAAATCAGTTTAAATTATTGATTTTCACCAGCAATTTCTGGTTGATCTTGTGGTTGCTCGGCTGGTTGTTCTTGTGGTTGCTCGGCTTGTTGTTCAGCTGGTTGTTCTTCAGCTTTTGGTTCTTCTTTTTTACCTTCTTTTTTCTCAATTGGAGCTTCATCAATAAAGAAGTAGAGAATACCACCAATAAGTGTTACTGGGATGACAAGGTGAGCATTGAATTCATCAATAAAGACGGTCCAGGTAGCGTCTTGTTTTCCATAAACGACTAACCATAAGATTAAGGCAATAAAGGCCATTAATAATGCGCCCGCTAAAACGCACATAATGATTGGTCTGAATTCTTTCTTTAAAACATATTGAAGAATCGCAAAAACAATAACTGCTAATAAGCAGAGTCCGAAGAACACGGAGAAAACGGCTGCAGCAACATAGAGTGATGGTAGTCCATCAACAACCCATGAAGAAGTAGCAAGTTCGCCACGTGTCTTAGAAATGAGCCAGTATCCAGCTAAGATGGAGAAGACGATTTTTGCAGCTTCTTCCTTTTTTATAACTAACAAAACTGGAACAGCGGCTGTTGCTGCTAAAGTCGCAACTAAGACAATAATTCCGATAAATACTGGGAAAAATTCACCACCGATATTTCCAAATTCGCTGAGTGCTGTAAGCGCAAAGACAAGGATGGAACCAATTAATAAAATTAAACGTGATGGTTTTTTAAATGTTTGGATGATGTTATTTAACATGTTGTTCAACCTCCTCAACAAAATGTTATCATACTTCATTATTTAGTAAACAAAAATAAGAAAAACACGACGGAATTATGTTATATTAGACATAATATGAAATCTGCTTTAATTACAGGTGCTTCTGGGGGCATGGGTTTAGCTACAGCCAAACACCTCATTTCTTTAGGTTACGAAGTTTATGGTTTAGATATCAAACCAACTGAAGAGTTTGAACACTTTCATTTTGTTGAAACTGACATTACAAAAGAAGAGTCTGTTTTGAAGTCTTTTGAAAATATTCAAAAGAAAGATATAAAGTTTGACGTAATTATCCACTTAGCTGGAATTTATGATTTGAATTCACTTGTAGAAATGAGTGAGGAAGATTTCATTCGTATCTATGACATTAATGTTTTTGGAGTGTTCCGCATTAATAAAGCGTTTTTACCATTGCTAAATAAAGAAGGAAAAATCATTATCACCACGAGTGAACTAGCCCCGCTTGATCCATTACCATTTACCGGCATTTATGGAATTACAAAAGCGGCACTTGATAAATATGCCTATTCATTAAGAATGGAACTACAACTTTTGGATTATCAAGTTGTTGTTCTAAGACCTGGTGCAATTGACACAGGATTATTGAGTGTTTCAGTAACAAGATTAAATGAGTTTAAAAGGAATACACAGCTTTATAAAGACAACGCGACTAAGTTTGATGAGATTGTTAATTCTGTTGAATCAAAGAAGATTCCTCCAGAGAAACTAGCAATGAAAATTGGTAAAATTGTTCAAAAGAAAAAAGCGCGATTTGTTTATAAAATCAATCGCAATTTCCTATTAAAATTACTAAATGCTCTTCCAAATCGTTTCCAAACTTGGATTATTAAAAAAATATTAACTAAAAAGGTAAAGGAGAAAAAAGATGGATCAAATTAAACTCTATACTGGTCAAAACGTTCCAATGCTTGCTTATGGAACATGGCTCATTCCAAATGACAAAGCTTGTAACTGTGTGAAGATGGCTCTTGAAGCTGGATATCGTCACATTGACACTGCTCAAGCCTACCAAAACGAAGAAGGGGTAGGAAAAGGCATAAAAGAAAGCGGCTTAAAAAGGGATCAGATTTATCTCACTACCAAAGTGCAAGCCGAATTAAAGACATATCAAGAAGCAAAAAAGTCAATTGATGAGTCTCTAAAAAGACT
>CAMGZN010000022.1 GCA_946183335.1 uncultured Caryophanales bacterium
GTTTGAGAGTTTAACAACTTCACCTTTTTGAACGTTTGATTCAACGATTTCCAAGAATTCATCAATGACCGCAGCCACATCATTACGTGGAAGATCTAATTTTTCGGCTAATTCTACGATTAGTTCGGCTTTATTCATTTTTGTATCTCCTTAAAAGAGTGCTCTAATTATATAACTATAATATAGAATTTTCTATACTCTTTTGCGTAAAACAATATCAATTGGCGTTCCGCTTAAATTAAACGACTCTCTTAAACGATTTTCGATATATCTTAAATAAGAAAAATGAGCGTATTTTGGATTATTCACAAACAAAACAAATGTTGGAGGGCATGAATTGGCTTGGTTCACAAAGTAGATTTTTAATCGTCCTCCATTAAAATCTGGTGCTTCATTCATTGTTTGCGCATCCTGGATCACGTCATTAAGTAATGATGTAGAAAGATGCGTATCATAAGCAAGATGAACCTCATTTAACTTATCAAAAATGAGGTGAACTCTCGATTTGGTTAAAGCACTAGTGAACACGATTGGAGCATACTCAAGGAATTTAAATTCCTTACGGACTTTCTTTTCGAAGTCCGACATCGTGTTCTGACCTTTCTCAATCAGGTCCCATTTGTTGACGACAACAATAATTGCTTTCTTTTTTTCGACAGCGTAACCAACGACGTGCTTATCTTGCTCGATAATACCTTCTTTTGCATCAATCACGAAAAGAACAATTTCACTTCGATCAATCGCAGACAAAGCACGTAAAACGGAATATTTATCCACTGCTTCATAAACTTTTCCGCGTTTCTTGAGTCCAGCAGTATCAATTGCGACGTATTGTTGTCCATCTCTTTCAAAAGATGAGTCAACAGAGTCGCGGGTTGTTCCAACAATGTTGGAGACAATGGAACGCGATTCACCTAGAAGCGCGTTCATTAGTGATGACTTTCCGACATTTGGACGTCCAATGATGGAGAAAGTAATTGCGTCGTCATAGACGACATCTTCTTTCTTTGGAAGAACCTTAACAATCTTGTCTAAGATGTCTCCAATACCGATTCCGTGTTCTCCGGAAGTTGGAATTGGTTCACCTAGTCCAAGCGAATAAAAGTCATTCACATTGTAAAGCATATCGCGGTTATCAACTTTGTTGACCGCGAGGATAACTGGCTTATTTGTTTTATAAAGCATCTTCGCGACGAGGCGGTCATCATTTGTGACACCTTTCTTCGCGTCAGTGACAAAAATCACGACATCAGCTTCATCAATCGCGAGTTGGGCCTGCATTCTAATTTGTTCTTGGAATGGACGATTCGCGATTTCGATACCTCCAGTATCGATCAAACGAAAATCACGGTCTAACCATGATGCTGTCTCATATAGACGGTCACGAGTTACACCAGGTTGGTCATCAATAATCGAACGACGGCGTCCGATAATGCGATTAAAAATCGTTGATTTACCAACGTTTGGACTTCCAACAATGGCAACGACACCAAGCGACATTAATTATTCTCCGATTTTATCTCTGATAATTTTAAGAGCAGCTTCAACAGATTCTTCGATATTAAGTTTGGAAGTATCTAAAAGAATGGAATCTTCCGCTGGTTTAAGCGGAGCAAAGGCTCTACTGGAATCGATACGGTCACGTTTTTCCACGTCCGCAACAATATCTTCATAGGTGCAAGGAATACCTTTTTCTTGGTTTTCAATGTAGCGGCGTTTGGCTCTTTCTTCGACAGAGGCGACTTGGAAAATCTTCACGTCAGCATTTGGAAAGACATATGTTCCAATGTCTCTTCCATCCATAATGACGGAGGATTTTTCACCCATTTTGCGTTGTAATTCAACTAACGCAAGACGGATTTCCTTATAGGAAGCAATGTAGGAAACGTTACCGGAAACATGTGGTTCTCTAATTTCGCGGGTGACATCTTTTCCAGAGCATATGACCTTTCCATCTGGGAAAAGTTCGATTTCAACTTCTGGAATGAGAGCACAACAGGCTTTTTCATCCTTTGGATCAACGCCTTTACGTAAGACGTATTCGGTAAAAGCACGATACATCGCTCCAGTATCAATGTAGGTAAAACCAAGGATTTTAGCCAAACGTTTTGAAATGGTTGATTTACCAGCAGCGGCTGGACCATCGACCGCGACAACATAATGTTTCATTTATTTTCCTCCAAATGCCTCTTTTCCAACTAAAACAACTCCAACAATCAGTGCAGTGATAATCAAAAGCATCACCACATAAAAGAGAATTAAATTTCTCCTCTTATAGTTTGGATGAGTTCTCTCCACAGTAGATGGGACATTATAAATGTCCAATCCTTCATAAACATCTTCAAAAGCTAATTTTGTTTTGTTTTTGTTTTGTTTAAGAATCTTCTCTACTCTTTGAGAACTTTGTCTCTTTTTTGTTTGTTTAGGTTGGTCAGGAAGTGAGGCAATCTCATTTCGATATTCACGATATTTTTCAACACGCGACATAATACTTCCACCTAATGTTGATATATTATCATATATTCATCATTACTCCATACGTATTTTTGATTATTTTTCACTCGTTGAAACTTACATTTAATTTCGTTATAATTATCACAACAACAACGGAGGATTTAGGAATGCCAAAAGTAAAAGTTAATTCTGAAGTTTGCGCATCATGTGGCCTCTGCGTTGGCTCACGTCCTGACGTCTTCGAATTCGATGATGACGGACATGCTAAGGCAGTCGTCGAAGAAGTTGATGGCGATCTTGGCTTTGAATGCCCATTCGGTGCAATCGAAGTTGAATAATTAATATATTAATTAAAAAGCGTCCAAGTTGGACGTTTTTTCTTACTTTTGAATTTTATCAAACAATGTGTGAGTCGATTTATAAACCAACATTGTCACAACAATTATCATCGCATCTTTCAGTGCGTTAAACGGTAAGACGGCAATGAAGCCGACAGACCAACGAATATCTTTAATCGCTGGGTTGGCGGCTTGGCAAATTTTTAATAATCCCGCTTCAGAAATACCAAACATTTCCATATAGAATGGGAACATCACGTAAACATTCGCAACGAGTGAAACAACAAGTTGGCATACTAGTCCAAGAATTAATGACTTTAACGCACCTATGAAGGTGCGATGTCTTTCATAATAGACTGCAGCAGGAATAATAAATGCGACGCTATAGATAAGGTCAGCGATTTCCCCAACACAGAGTGTTGTCGTTAATGGAAGTTTAATAAATGTCTTCACAAGAAGAATGTATAAACCAGTCATTGGTCCATATGCGAACGCAGCAATAAATGCTGGAATTTCATCAAAATGGAATTCTAAGAATGATGGGAAGAACGGAACTGGGAACTTTAAGAATGGAACGCAATATAAAATTGCAGAAAATCCACCAAAGACAGCAACACGAACTAAAAAGCGTGTTCTGTTTTGCTTTTCGACACGTCCCTTCAAGTCAAAGTAGTGTTTAGCAACGCAGAAAACAAATGCGATCAAGAATAAACCTAGAATGATACCTTTTACCATAAAAAAATTTGCCTCCTCAGGGCAAATACTCACAAAAGAATAAAGGTTTCTTTCATCCAGACTTTACTGTCGCTACTGGAATCTCACCAGTTCAGCCGATTGGCTCGCGGAGTTTACCGCCGGTCGGGAATTTCACCCTGCCCTGAAACGTAAATAGTATAGCACAACTTTTATAAAGGTTGTTTAACTATTTCTGAATAATTTCTTGGATACTTCTTTTGGCAAGGTTTTGTCTTGGAAATCACCAGCAATTTACGGTTATCTTTCGAAATTGGTAGTTCGTAAGATTTAATAAATTTTACTGATGAATTCAGTTTTCTCAGTGCTGATTTTGCTTCTTCTAATTCTTCTTCAGCACTGCTTCCTTTATAAGCGACAAGAAGTCCATGAACGCGTACAAATGGAAGAGAAAGTTCAGCTAAAATATTGAGTTGTTTCACTGCTCGAGCAGTCACAAAATCAAAGTAATCACGTTGCTTTAAATCTTCTGCTCGACCATTAACAACGGCCACATTTTCTAAACCGAGTTGAGACTTCACTTCATTTAAGAAACTAACCTTTTTTCCGTTCGATTCAAGAAGGGTAACTTTTAGTTTTGGAAAAGCAATCGCTAATGGAACACCAGGGAATCCAGCACCACTACCAATATCTAAAAGTCTTCCCTTTGATAAGTCGAGATAATTTGATGCTAAAAGGGAATCGATAAAATGTTTTTCTTCAATTTCATCTGGATCAGTAATCGCCGTTAAATTAAATTTTTCGTTCCATTCTAAAAGAAGATCACGATATTTCTCAAATTTCGCGACTTGTTCGTTAGTTAAAGAGAAGTATTCTTGTAGTCTCATCGTTCTTTCTTCTTTAAGTTTAAGATAAGAATCGAAATATCGCTAGGATTAACACCGCTAATACGACCAGCTTGTCCAATATTAATTGGGCGAATCTTATCTAGTTTTTGTCTAGCTTCTAAAGCTAGGCCATGCATATTAAGATAATCAATATCGGAAGGAAGTTTGTAATCCTCATATTTAGAGAATGATAAAGCTTCTTTTTCTTCACGTTTAATATAACCCTCATATTTGACCATGATTTCAAGTTGAGAAACTCCAATAAAATCTAAATCAATTTCTTTCAGTTCTGGAATAAGGTCTAAGAGATGACGATATTTTACTCCTGGACGCTTTAAAAACTCAGCTGCGGAGACACCACTTGTTAATGGTTCAATGCCTTGTGATTTCAAATACTCTGTTGTGAATTTAGATGTTCCTAAGTGGGTTTTATCCAAAATTTGTCGGGCTTTTTCAATATTTTCGTTCTTCTTTAAGAACTCTTGATAACGCTCATTTGAAATTAATCCGAGTTGATATCCATAAGGAGTTAATCTTAAATCAGCGTTATCGTGACGAAGGAGTAAGCGATATTCGGCACGAGACGAAAGCAAACGATATGGTTCGTTTGTTCCTTTCGTGACGATGTCATCAATCATGACTCCAATATATGATTCATTTCTTTTAAGAATAAATGGTTCTTTACCTAAAACATAGTTTGCGGCGTTAATACCAGCAACTAAACCTAAACCCGCGGCTTCCTCATATCCAGAAGTTCCACAGATTTGTCCTGCTCCGTAAAGACCTTTATATTTTTTAACTCTGAGAGTTAAATCAAATTGGGTTGGCACTAATGCATCATATTCGATCGCGTAGGCGTATTTTAAAAATTCAGCGTGTTCTAATCCTACAATGGAGTGAACCATCTCGACTTGCATTTCTTCATCCATCGCGGTTGAGAAACCTTGTAGATAAATTGATTCACCATTTCTAAACTCAGGTTCAAGGAATAATTGGTGACGAGATTTATCTTTAAACGTCATTACTTTGGATTCGATGGATGGACAATAACGAGGCCCAACACCAGTTTGAAGCCCATTATAAGTCGCTGTTCGATCTAAATTATCAGTGATTAATTTGTGAGTTTTTTCGTTTGTATATATTAAATAACAAGGTAATTGTTCTTCAACAGGAACGAATACTTTTGTTGTATAAGAAAACGCAAAATCACCAGCCATTCCTGGTTGAATGACGGCTTTTGATAAATCAATTGAAGACTTTTTAATACGTGGGGGAGTGCCAGTTTTTAAACGAATAATTTCTAGACCCATCTTACGTAATGAATCAGATAAACCAATTGATGGGTTTTCTCCATCTGGTCCACCACTTACAGATTTATGCCCTCTAAGGATTGCACCATCCATATATGTACCTGTGGAGATAACAACTGCTTTCGCTTTAATAACCTCTCCATCTTTCAAGATGACTCCATCAACAACGTCATCATGATAGGAAAGTGCGACAACTTCTTTCTCTAAGATATCTAAATTATGAATCTCATCTAAAAGATGTTGCATGTAAGCTGGATAAGCATGTTTATCTTCTTGGGCTCGTAAACATTGGACTCCTGGACCTTTTCCGGTATTGAGCATTTTCATTTGCAGATACTCATGGTCCGCAGCAATACCCATCATTCCGCCTAAAGCATCAACTTCACGAACAACAATACCTTTTGCGGATCCACCAATGGATGGATTACAAGGCATATTTGAAATCATCTTCTTGTTGAGGGTGATTAAAAGTGTCTTTAAACCCATGTGCGCACTAGCCGCACATGCTTCCACACCAGCGTGTCCACCACCAACAACAATGACTTCGTAGTCTTTCATTATCCGACACTACCTTCCATATCCATCTTAATCAATTGATTAAGTTCAACAGCATATTCCATTGGAAGTTCCTTACTAAATGGTTCAATAAATCCCATAATCATCATCTGAGTCGCATCTTTTCTAGAAATACCACGCGACATCAAATAGAAGAGTTGCTCTTCATTAATTTTTGAAACTGTTGCTTCATGTTCAATAAATGAAGAATTATTTTGGACGAGATTTGTTGGAATTGTATCCGACTTAGAAATGTCGTCCAAAATTAAAGTATCACATTCAATGTGAGACTTACAATTCTTCGCATTTTTCATATGCTTGACTGATCCGCGATAGTTCGCGACTCCACCATTTTTAACGATGGATTTTGAAATAATCGTAGATGAAGTATTTGATGCTAAATGAATCATTCTTGCACCAGCATCCTGGTATTGTCCTTTTCCAGCAACAGCAACAGAGACACAAACGCCTTTTGCGCCTTCACCAGCTAAGATACAAGCTGGATACTTCATATTTGTTTGAGAACCGATGTTTCCATCAATCCAATCCATCTGTCCATTTTCCATCACCTTGGCGCGTTTCGTGACTAAGTTAACAATGTTATTGGACCAGTTTTGGACTGTTGAATATCGACATTTGGCATCTTTTAAAACGACAATTTCAACCACCGCGGCATGTAATGAGTCTTGTGAATAAATCGGGGCGGTACAACCTTCCACATAATGGAGGTCAGCACCTTCATCAACAATGATTAAGGTGCGTTCAAATTGTCCGCTTTTTTCGTTATTAATACGGAAATATGATTGAAGAGGCTTATCAAGTTTTACGCCTTTTGGAACATAGATAAATGATCCACCAGACCAAACCGCTCCATTTAATGCGGAGAATTTGTTATCAGCATAAGGAACAACAGTATTAAAATACTTCTTCACAATTTCTGGACACATTTGTACAGCTTGGTCAGTTGAAAGGAAGATGACTCCCTTGTCTTCAACTTCTTTAAGCATGTTATGGTACACAGCTTCGGACTCATATTGAGTCGTAACACCACTTAAATACTTTTGTTCAGCTTCTGGAATACCAAGTTTTTGGAAAGTATTCTTAATTGTTTCTGGAACTTCATCCCAGTTTTTCTCAACTCTTTTTGAAGTACGAGTGAAGTAAGTGTACGAATCAAAATCAAGGAAAGATAAATCTGGTCCAAAGGATGGCATTGGAAGGCGTTTGAAAGCTTCGTATGATTTTAAACGGAACTCAAGCATCCAATCTGGCTCGTTTTTGAGTCGTGAAATCTCACGAACGACTTCTTCAGTTAAACCTTTGCCGGTCGTGATGATGGATTGGTCCGCGTCTTTAAACCCGTACTTATAATCCTTTTGATCTTTCACTTCGTAACTATTTTTCTTCATGGTGATGGTGTTCTAAAATTTCATCAAGAGCGTCCCAACCTATGGTTGCACAATGAATTCGTGCGGCTTGTTTCGCGGTGTTCATAAACACAATCGCTTCATCAAGCACATCTGGGTTGTACTCTTTTTCGTGAATCATGTTGTTATATTGTTCAACGATGTATTTGGCCTCTTCAAATGTTTTACCAATCATCAGGCCACACATAATGTCTGTGGAGGCAGTTGAGATTGTACATGCTACTCCATCAAAACAAGCATCGATAACTTTGTTATCTTTGACTAAAACATAGACGATAATATCGTCAATGCAATTCGCACTATCCATATGGACTTGTTCATATTTAGAAACATCTCCCTCTGGAGCGTGCTTATATTGTGGATTTTCATAATGATCCATTATGATTTGTCGCATCATCATTGGACTAAGCGAAATAGGCATCTAAGAAATTACCTCCATTCTTTAAAGCTTCGACGAGAGCGTCGATATCTTCTTTTGTAGTATAGAAGTACATCGACATTCTCACAGTCGCGAGTTCACCTGTAAAGTGATGAAGAAGTTTGGCACAGTGTTGACCACTTCGACAAGCAATACCTCTTGAGTTGAGGTAGGTCGCTAAGTCTTGAGCGAAAACCCCCTTCATATTAAATGTAATAATTCCCGCTTCAGCATTCTCATTATAAATGACTAAATCAGGAATCTCTTTTAATCGAGATATGGCGTATTTGCGGATATTTTTCTCAAAATCCTCGATATTTTCAATTCCAATTTCTTGGATATATTTAATCGCAGCAACAAGTCCATAAATACCTTGGATGTTTAATGTTCCCGCTTCAAACTTAGCTGGAGCTGGTAAGTATTTTGCTGAAGCATCAGTCTCAAACTTCACATTATCTCCACCACCAACTAAAACTGGATCCATCTTTTCTAAGAGTTCGTATTTAGCATATAAAACTCCTGTTCCGGTTGGGCCACAAAGCTTATGTCCAGAGAAGGATAAGAAGTCGACATCTAAATCTTTGACATCAACTTTCATGTGTGGAACAGATTGTGCACCATCGCATGCGATGATTGCACCAAATTCATGAGTGATTTTGGCGATTTCTTTAATGTCATTCACAAAACCTAAAACGTTGGTGACTTGTGCCACAGCAACGATTTTGGTTTTGTTTGAAATTACTCTTCTAACATTTTCAGGTGTTAATCTTCCTTCTTTATCTAATGGAATAAAGCTAACTTTACATCCAATTTTCTTTGAAATTTCAAACCAAGGAAGAATATTTGAAGCATGTTCAGCAACAGTCAAAAGAATTTCATCATCTTTCTTTAAGAACTTATCGGCATATCCATGAGCAATAAAGTTAATGGACATTGTAGTTCCACTTGTTAAAACAATTTCTTTATCTTCAGCGTTGATAAATTGTCCAATAACGTGTCTTGCTTCAGCGACTTTTGAATCGTTTGTAAAACATAAATCATAATCTCCGCGATGTGTATTACTCGTAAAACGAGTAAGATACTCTTCTTCGGCTTTCAAAACAGGGAATGGTTTGAAAGTTGTAGAAGCGTTATCCAAAAATACCAAATCATGACCTTGCATCTTAATATGGTTGACATACATTGGGAAATCTTTACGAATTTGTTTTGGGTCAATCATCTTACATTGCCTCCTGAATTAAATTCATAATTCGTTCTTGTGTCTTTTCAGAGAATTGCTTGGAGATAGGTGCTAAATAACCTAGTGTAATAAGTGCACGTGCTTCTTCTTTACTAAGTCCACGTGACATGAGATAGAACATGTGGTCTTCATTAAGTTGTCCGACAACTGCACCATGAGAAGCTTTGACATCGTTTTCATCAATTCTTAGGACTGGAGAAGCAGTTCCGCGAGCTTCTGGATCAAAAACAATAATCTTCGCATTTTGAGCGGTCTCACTACCTTTCGCACCTTCTAAAATATGGTTCACGCCGGTGAAAATTATCTCGGATTTTTCACGACTCACACCATAGTTATCCATTAGCGCAAAAGTATGCCCAACATGATGAATAAAACTGATATCAAATTTCTTGTGATTTTCGTGTCCAGAAAGAGTGGCTAAATGCCAACGACAATTAGCTCCTTCTTGATTTAAATTTACTTGAGAATTGACCGTAATATTTGAATCAGAAAAATCAGCAAAAACCACGTCAAAACTTGAATTTCGTCCAAGATTTGCGGTGATTTTTAAATTTTCAGCGTTTCCAAAATTAGCAAGTTTCAAAACAAGTGAACAGTCGTTTTCAATGTCGATTTCTAAATCAGAAAAATCTATGAGTTCAAGCTCACTTTTTTTGTTATTCTTAACCACTATTTTTTTGGTGCTCATTTGGCTTCTTTTAACGCCTCTTTTGCGGCACAAGTTCCAAGTGAAACAGAGTTCATTTGACGTTCATTATCAAATTCAACTCCTTCTTGTTTTAACCACTCATAACCTTGTGTATCAACTTTTTGAATTAGGGACTTATCTCCATCAACAGCAATACGTCCGTTAACTAAGATAATCACGCGGTCTACATTAATTAAATCGTAGAGTCGAGCATAGTGACTGACGATTAAGAAACCACGTTTTTCTTGTTCTTCTTTAATTACCTGAGCGACAGTTTGAATCGCATCAACATCAAGTCCAGAGTCAATTTCGTCTAACAAAACTAACTTTGGATCAATGATTAACATTTGAAGAATCTCATTTTTCTTCTTTTCGCCACCAGAAAAACCTTCGTTTAAGTTACGATTACTCATTTCAAATGGAATGTGAACTTTATCGTATGCTTTATTGAGTACTTTATAGAATTCAAATAAAGAAATAGGTTTTTCACGATGTGCATTGAGACTAGCTTTGAGGAAATCAACGTTGTTTACACCTGGAACTTCACTTGGATACTGCATACCTAGGAAGATTCCTAATTTACTTCTTTCATCAGCTTCAAGTGAAGTAATGTCTTTATCATCAAACAAAATTTGTCCTTTTGTGACGGTATAATTTGGATTACCCATAATTGTCTGCAAAAGAGTAGATTTACCGTTTCCATTAGGACCGAGTAAAGCTAACGTTTTAGTTGTATCAATGTCTAAAGCTAATCCTTTTAGGATTTCCTTACCTTTGACAGCAACGTGGAGATCTTTAATTCTTAGAATTGACATCGTTTCCCCTCCTCAAAAGTAGCATTATTTTAACGATTGTTTATTTGCTTATCAACTAAAACGATAATTTTTGTTCATAGATTTTATCTATGTCTAATTTCTTCCTTCATTAACCATATAAGTATACTTATGAGTGAATGCGAAATTTTTGTTGTATTTATACAATCAGAGGAATAGAATAAACACGCTATGTTTGAAAAAGGAGGAAAGAAAGGTTCTATGAAGAAATCGAAATTGTCTGCTGGAATTATGACTGGTCTTCTAGCCGTCGGCGCACTTGCCGCTTGCTCGAAATCAGGCCCAGAATATAGTTCCAAAGGCGTCATATTAACCTACGAAGTTAACGGTCAGAAGATTGAATACACCGCTGATGATCTATTCGGTGAAACTGTCGTTAACCCGGAACATGCTGAAGAAATGTTCAATCAGGTTTATAAACTCGTTGTTCGTAACTACTTCACTATTTCTAATCCTGATGGTGAAGGTACAAACACTGGTTTAAACCAGATGGATGAAATTAACCGTGTCGCTGATAAAAACGTTCAAATCGACAAAGATACTGCCGAAAAGAACGCCGACACAAATGACACTTCATACAAAACTGAATTTGAAGCTATTTTAGCTTCCAAAGGATGTGAAGATGAAGATGAACTCCGTGAATACTATGTATTTGAGGAGCAACAAACAAAGTTCAAAGAGAACTTCTACAAAATTTATGCTGACGAAGTCAACACAAAGTGGCCAGAAGAACGCTACAACTTCTTAAGAGATGCATCAAGTAGCGATACCGATGCTAAAAACCCAGAGAAATACAGCGGCTATCTTGAAACAAAGGTTCCATACCACATCTCCCACATTCTTGTGAATGTTGATGATGGAGCATCCAATAATTATTGGAATGGAACAATCTCCCAAGATAACGTCGAACACCTCAAACGTGTTGTTGATGGTTTGATGGATACATCAAAATCATTCGGTACAGTTGCTTCCGAAGAAAGCGATGACGGCTCCAAAGCCCAATTCGGTGATCTTGGAATTGTTGATAAGGACAAAGCAACCGAAGAATCAGATAAATTCGTGAAGGAATTCATCTTAGGTCTTTATACCTACGATAACCTTTACAACCCAGATGCAACCGTGAAGGACCGTGTTAAAGCGTCTAATATTAAACCAAGCGACAGTATTATCGCTGGATTAGATGCAGAACCAAATTATATTGATTCCGCAATATTTGACGAACTTTACGCCGATCGTGAAGTTGAAGGAAGCCTTGTTTTAGGTTCATCCTCAGCTAACTTCTATCCACGTAATATCGTTTACAACCATGAACTTAACAACCATGGTGTTTCATTAATTGAAAACACTGGTGCTGAAAGTGCTGATGATAACTTTAAAAAGTTAAAAATCGCTGGACACGACCATGACGTTTTATGTGCTCGTGGCACATCAAACCCAATTCTTGTCACCCGTGCTGGTGCTTCCTATCAAGGAATTCACTTCATTGTTGTTAACCGTTCACCATTCGAAGGAACAGGCGATGTTATGAGAGATTACACCGTTAACGGTGTCAAACTTTCTCAATACTACACCACCAAATATCCTTCACAAAGTGATTATCCAAAGGATGGAAGCGGAAATCCTCTTCAAACATACGTCAATACAATTGACTCTCTCGCGTCAAAGTACAAAGAGAGAGCCGAAAAGGTTGCCGAAGAAATTAAATCCTTCGACACAAATATCGAACGTGTCATTTACGAAAAGTATATGAACATCGAAGGCGCCAAGATCGAATTTACTGATCTTGGTAAGTCCGTCGAAAAGACAATTAATGATTGGATTGCCCGTTCGAAACAAGAAAAATCTAACTCAACCTTTGATTCTTGGGAAGATTACTGGGGCGAGTATATTGATATGCTCGACATGCAGAAAGAACAATCTGTCAAGAAGATTAAAAAAGGTTGTGGTATTGCATTCAAGCTTGCTTCTTCAAAGAAGACCCAAGCTGAAGTCGATGTCTTAAGATGGAAATTGTCCGGAAACGAAATTGTCCAAGACACAGATTCAACAGGACAATGGTCATACGATCAATTATTCAACCAAATTGGAGGTGCATGTAACGATGGCGAAACACACAAATAAGATCCTCTGCGGATTACTCGCA
>CAMGZN010000023.1 GCA_946183335.1 uncultured Caryophanales bacterium
TTTGAGAGCTAATTCTTCATTGATATCGGCATTTTCTGGTCCTTTAGCTGGATCAAAGTATCCAATTTGTTCGACATAGCGACCATCACGAGCGAAACGTGAATCGGCAACGACGACACGGTAGATTGGGTCTTTGTGACGACCAATACGGGTTAATCTAATTTTGACTGACATAAGTTTATTCTCCTTTTCGTCGATGTCTATTATATAAATAATATAGATAGTGTCAAGTATTTTTACTTAACACCTATTTAAATTTAAAAGATTTCGCTTGCTAAGCAAATATATATTTGATAGTATCTTTCTTGCGAGTTTCGTAACTCGATGCAGACGTTCCGCTTTCAAGTCATGATATGAACGCCCTAAGAAATATTAGTTAGAGGAGGTAAAAAGACATGAACACAAATATTGTTAATGAAATTACCGCTCGCCAACTCCGTAATGATGTCCCAGAATTCAAAGGTGGTGACACAGTTAAAGTTAGCGTTCGTATCATTGAAAACAATAAAGAACGTATCCAAGTCTTCCAAGGCGTCGTTATGCAACGCCGCGGCTCCGGTGTCAGTGAGACCTTCACTGTAAGAAAAATTTCTTCAGGTGTTGGCGTTGAAAGAACATTCCCAATTCACTCCCCAGCAATCGCTAAGATTGAAGTTGTGAAACACGGTAAGGTTCGTCGTAGTAGAATTACCTACTTACGTAATCGCTCTGGCAAAGCCGCTCGTATTAAAGAAGTTATCTAAGATACGAAGCTTAATAAAACCCGTCGTTTGGCGGGTTTTTATTTTGCACTCATGCTATATAGTTCTCGACACAAACCAAAGGTTCTGTTATCAAACTAATTCTGGGAGTGTATAATAAGTGCATGAGCGCAAATCTAATGAGCGAAAAGCAAATCAAGAGAAAATCACTATGGGATAAAATCTCATTTGTTTTTGTTGCGGTCTTTTTAGCTCTAAGCGTCGTTGTTTCTGTGACTTTGATTTATCAAAAATCCTATTTTGAAATCAAATGGATTAATGGTCAATCAATGTATCCAACATTTAATGGAGATGCCGTTGATCGATTCGGAAACAAAAAAGGCAAAACTGGTGGTCGAGCAAGTAACGGAGACAAAAAATTAGACTGCGTTATTTGGGACGGTCACAAAGCGACCATGGACAAAATGGAACGTTTTGACATCCTTATTACCGCTCAACCAAACAACGGATCAAGAGATTTAATTAAACGTGTTATTGCTCTTCCAGGAGAAACTTTCTATTTCGGAAGTGGAAAGGATAACGGAAGTTTGTATTTACAAAACTCCAAAGGAGAGTTCGTTTACACTCCTCAACCAATCGAAGAAGAATACCTTCGTGAAGGTTCATATGCAATGTATCAAACACCAACAACATTGGGTCCAAACGAATACTTTGTCTGTGGTGATAACCGTGGTTATTCCTCAGATTCAAGAAGCTTTGGACCAATTACGAGAGATTTGATTTCTGGTATTGTCGTAGCGGTGATTGGTACTGCTGACGCCACATTAAATGAAGCTGATGAAGTGGTCTATACCAATCTGAGAATTGGATGCCCGAGGTGGATTAAATGAGTCAACAAATCCATTGGTTCCCTGGGCACATGAAAAAAGCCCAAAACGAGATTGAAAAGAAGGTCAAAATTGTTGATTGCGTGATCGAACTTTTAGATGCTCGTGTTCCGTTAGCTAGTCGTAATGAAACATTGTTTCAAATCACTCAGAATAAATTAAGACTTGTTGTTTTAACAAAAGCAGATTTAGCTGATCCAATAGAAACAAAAAAGTGGTCAAATTATTTTGAAAATGCCGGTTCTGCAGTGATTTTTGCTGATTTAAATAAATCCAGCGATATCCAAAATATCATCAAGAATGTTGAAAAGCTTGGCGAAGCTAAACAACAAAAACTTGTCGCCAAGGGAATGAAGCCTCAGCCAATTCGCGCCATGATTATTGGTATTCCAAATGTTGGAAAGTCAACATTAATTAACAAGCTCGCGAAACGTCATTCCGCCTCTGTTCAAAATAAACCAGGACATACCAAGTCCCAGCAACTTATTAAAGTATCAAACCGTTTTGAACTTCTTGATACTCCGGGAATTCTTCAAAACTCATATGAAGATAAAAACAAGGCAATGCTTTTAGCATTAACTGGTTCAATCAAGCGAGAAATCCTTCCAACTGAAGAAGTAGCCGAAGAAGCTTATAAATATCTCCACGCACATTATTTTAATAATCTGAAAGAACGTTTCTCATATTTAGAAGAAGTCGACCAAGCAAATGATGCATTTGTGAAAATCGCTCGTTCTAGAGGCTATTTGTCTAAAGGCCTTGAAGATACCAGCAAAGCGATGGAGGTCTTCTTAAATGAGCTTAAGAACGGTCAAATTGGGCGAGTTAGTTTTGAAAGAGCGAACTAAAAAATGGGCTTAACATACCAAGACCAGTTTTACTCGGATAAAGTTCATTTAATTGTTGGAACCGATGAAGCAGGACGCGGACCATTAGCTGGTCCAGTGGTTGCTGCGGCGGTGATTTTTCCTCAGGATTATCAAAATGATAAAATCAACGATTCTAAACAATTAAGTGAGAAGCAACGCATTGCGTTGTTTTCTGAAATAAAAGAACATGCGATTGCTGTTGGTGTTGGAATCGTTAGCGCAGACGAGATTGATCAAATTAACATATACGAGGCCGCGCGCAAAGCAATGAAACTTGCTATCGCGGACATGAAACATGATTTTGATTTAGTCTTAACTGACTGTATGAAACTACCTGGATATGATGTTCCAGTCATCGATATTGTTAAGGGTGATGCGAAGGCTTTACCGATTGCGGCAGCATCAATTATCGCGAAAGTAACACGTGACGAGATGATGGATGAACTGGACAAAGATTATCCAAACTACAAATTTTCTAAAAATAAGGGTTATGGAACAAAAGACCACCTTGATGCTTTAAAAAAGTACGGTCCAATCGAACATATTCATCGTAAAACATTTAAACCAGTGGAGAAAATTCTTCATGGTGAGATGAATTTATTTGAAGATTTTTAACGAAATTTGAAAAAAACACGAAAAATTTACGCACTTATATAGTGAAAGGAATTTTTTCACTATGAAAGCTAGAAACATACTTATCTATCTCTCGATGCTATATAAGGGCGATTTTAATCAAATCTACTCTGCTCTTGTAAACCACGAGAACCCTCCAAGTGATGATGAAGTCAACGAGATGATGAAACAAGTCACATCTCCTTGCATCACGATTCTGGATGAAGATTATCCAGATTACTTAAAGCAGAAGGTTTTTCAACCACCTTTTGTTCTCTATTATCGTGGAGATATTTCTCTAATTAAGGATGAAGAGAAAAACATCGCGGTCATCGGATCAAGAAAATGCACAAATTATGGTTGGACAATGACTGCTAATATCGTCTCAGAAATATGTGAGCACTTTAACATTGTATCCGGTTTAGCGAAAGGAATTGATTCGTGCGCGCACGCTACGTGCATAAATAAATTAGGAAAAACAATTGCGGTGCTCGGATGTGGAATTGATTATTGTTATCCTCAACGTAACCAAAGACTCTATGAACAGATAAAAAAGAATGGACTTTTAATTTCTGAATATCCAGGCAAAACCCCTCCACAAAACAAATATTTCCCAATTCGAAATCGTTTAATTGTTGGTTTATCGAAAATTGTTGTGATTACTGAAGCTTCAAAACACTCTGGAACATCTATTTCGACAGCGTTTGCTCTTCAATCTGGAAAAGACGTTTGTTGTGTGCCTTATCCAGCTGATTCAAATTCACTTTGTAACCACCTAATTCAGCAAGGAGCTTATATGATTGAGAATGCCAAAGACCTTTATGACATCCTGGATTATCGCGAATATGAGCCGTTGTTTAACCTCTAAAAAATATTAAAGAAATATATTTATTCTTTAAGCAAAGTAGGTGTTTGACTTATGAGATTTAAACACATATATTCTTATAGCGATATGAAGCTCGTTATTGTTGAATCACCAAATAAATGTCATACCATCCAACGCTACTTAGGTAACGATTATGTCGTCTTAGCAAGTAAGGGACATATCCGTGATCTTTCCACTAGTGGAAAGGGTGGATATGGAGTTGATATTAATAACGATTTTAAGGCTTCTTATGTCATCACAAAATCGAAGTATCCAACCGTTAACGAATTAAAGAATGCCGCTCGTCAAGCAGACGAAGTTCTGCTTGCAACCGACCCTGACCGTGAAGGTGAAGCGATTGCTTGGCATTTAACCCAAGTTTTAGGCTTGGATCCTTTAACAACTAAACGTTTAGAATTTCACGAAATCACACGTGCGTCTATATCAGAAGCAATTCAACACCCACGCACGATTGATATGAATCTTGTTAACTCCCAAGAAACACGTCGAATCATTGACCGTATCATGGGTTTTAAACTATCGGGACTTGTTCAAAAAAAGATTAAATCTAAATCAGCCGGACGTGTCCAATCAGCAACTTTAAAAATGATCACTGATCACGATAAAGAAATTGCTGAATTCGTTCCAGAAGAGTATTGGCGTTTAGTCGTGGAATTTTCTAAAAATAACCGTAAATTCTCGGCTGAATTTGATAATTACGGTCAAATTAAAGAGATTCCAAACAAGGTAACTAACGATAAAATTCTTGGCCAATTAGGCAAGGAAATTATTGTTACAAATATTAAGAAAAGTGTGAAGAGCGTTGAATCAAAACCAGCCTTTACAACTTCTTCGCTTCAACAAGAAGCATTCAATGTTTATCACTTCTCGACAAAGAAGACCTCCGAACTCGCTCAAGAGTTGTATGAAGGTATTAATTTAGGTGATGAGCATGTTGGTTTAATTACTTATATTCGTACTGACTCGACATATCTTTCTGATACATTCGTTGAAAGAGCGACAAACTACATTACCGAGACATTTGGTAAAGAGTACGTTGGAAAACGTAAAATTGTTAAACAAGCTCAAGCTCAAAACGCTCACGAAGCTATTCGTCCAACCAGCAACCATCGAACCCCAGAATCAATTAAAGGAGCTTTGTTTGCTAATGCGAAAACAAAAGCAAATGATCTTTATAAACTATATAAATTAATTTATGAGAGAACTCTTGCTTCATTAATGGTTGCCAAAAAGGAATCTGTCGAGAAAGTAACGTTTGAATCGAACGGTATTACTTTCAAATCAGAATATACATCAACCATCTATGATGGTTATTCAAAGATCTATTCTGCTGAAAAGCAAGAAGATAAAGTTAATCCACAGTTTGTTGAAGGTGAAAAATTTGAAATCAAAAACATCATCAACGAACAAAAATTTACTCAACCTCCTGCCAAGTTAAACGAAGCTAAGGTTGTTAAATTGATGGAAGAAAAAGGAATTGGTCGTCCTTCAACATACGCTTCAACAATCGATACCCTGTTGAAAAGAAAATATATTGAAACCAAACAAGGTCAGTTCGAAACAACTGAACAAGGTAAGAAAACCTCAATTGTTTTAAACAAATATTTCCCAACTTTGATTGATGTAAAGTACACCGCTAAAATGGAAGAATCTCTCGATAAAATTCAAGAAGGAGAAGTCTCCAGAAGTGATGTCCTTCATAGATTCTATGAAGAATTCATTAAAATTGCTGATGAAGCGAGTAAGAAAATGTATAAAGATCAGGATGTTCCGGTTGGTCGTAAATGTCCAAAATGTGGAGCAGAACTTGTTATGAAAAAAGGTAAATTCGGTGACTTCATTGGATGTTCGAATTTCCCAGAATGCGATTATTGTGAAAATGAAACTCAATTAGAGTACACAGGTGAGAATTGTCCAGTCTGTGGTAAACCTTTGGTTTATCGTAGAAGTAAAAAGGGTAAAAAATTTATTGCTTGTTCAAACTATCCGCACTGTGACTACATTAAAAACGAAAAGAAACCTCTCGAAGTAGTTGGTAAATGTCCTGAATGTGGTGGAGATCTCGTGAAACGAAAAGCGCGAGGTCGAGAAATTATTGGGTGTTCTAATTTCCCAAGATGTCATCACATTGAATATATTAAAAAGCCGAGTTAAATCTCGACTTTTTTGTTATAATATTCGCATGAAAAAGGTGAATGTTATTGGTGGTGGATTAGCTGGTTCTGAAGCCTGCTATTTTTTACTCAAACAAGGCTATGAAGTTCACCTTTATGAGAAACGTCCAAAATCTATGACGCCAGCCCATCATACTGGTCTTTTTGGAGAGCTTGTTTGTTCAAATTCTTTGAAGTCGAAAAGACTAGACAATGCGTGCGGATTACTCAAAGAAGAAATGCGTCATTTAGGTTCGATTATGATGGAAGCAGCTCTTGAAACTGAGGTTCCAAGTGGTAACGCCTTAAGTGTCGATCGTGGCCGTTTTGCAGAGAAAATCACCGCAATTCTTGGTTCTTTTCCAAACTTTCATGTACATTATGAAGACGTAAAAGAGCCAAAAGAAGGCGTTACGATTATTGCAACTGGACCATTAACAAGCAAAGGCTTAGCATTGTATTTAATGAAACAAGTTGGGCAAGAATCATTGTTCTTTTTTGATGCCAGTGCCCCGATTATAAAACGCGATTCAATCAACATGGAAATTGCTTATAAAAAAGCTCGTTATGATCAAGGCGATGACTCTTATATCAACTGTCCCTTTTCAGAAGAACAATATAACAAATTTTATGACGAATTAACTCATGCTGAACTCGCCATGATTCATGACTTTGATAAAAACTATTTTGAAGGCTGTATGCCGATTGAAGTTATGGCTAAAAGAGGACGTGATACTTTACGTTATGGTCCGATGAAACCAAAAGGTCTTCAAATGATGGATCGTCCAAAAGCTTATGCGGTGGTTCAACTTCGTCAGGACAACCAGTTTGGTGACCTCTTCAACATTGTTGGTTTTCAAACAAATCTTACTTACCCAGAACAAAAGCGTGTATTCAGAATGATTCCTGGATTAGAAAATGCTGAATTCGTTCGATATGGGTTAATGCATAAAAACATGTATCTTTGTTCTCCGCTCATTTTAAATGACCACCTTCTAATTAAGACTGACAGCAATGTATTTTTAGCGGGACAACTAATTGGAGTTGAAGGATATGTCGAATCAGCGGCGATGGGAATTTTAGCTGCTATTTATGCATATGAAAAACTAGAAAATAAATCTTTCCCAGATCTTCCTTTAAATACAATGATTGGCTCATTGAAGAACTATGTGATTCATGCAAATCATAAGGATTTCTCTCCAATGAACGCTAATTTTGGAATCTTTTATGGAGCCTCATCTTGTCCTAGAGAAGAACTTGCCTCACGTTCAATCCAACTAATCGATGAATGGAAGGAAAAATTGAATGTTAAGTGAGATTCAAGATTTCTTAGATCATCTTCAATATGACCACGGTTACTCACCTAATACCGTTGAGTCATATGGAAGAGATATTGAGCAGTTTTATAAGCTCATTTTTGAGCAAGGTGTTGATATCACTGATGTTGATGCCGGAATTATTAGAAACTATCTTTCTCAACTTCTAAGTTTAGGTGTCACAAAGCGTTCCTGCCAAAGAAAAGTTTCTGCCTTACGACATTATTATTCTTATTTACTTACTAAGGAGATCGTCAAAGATAATCCCTTTCTTTACATCGATCCGTTAAAACAAGATAAGAGACTTCCAAGTGTTCTTTATCTAGAACAAATTGAATCAATCTTTAAACTTAACAAGCAAAGAAATGATGATTTGATGTGGCGTGATGAAGCGATTATTGAGCTTCTTTATGCCACCGGTGTTCGAGCAAGTGAATTCGTCAATATCCGTCTCCGTGATATTGATTTAAAACGTCGCACAATTCGTATTATGGGCAAAGGAAGCAAAGAGAGAATGGTGGTTTTTTCCCAATCGGCAAAAGAAACGTTAGAACGCTATTTAAATGAAATCCGACCAAGAATTGCTGGTAAAAATCGTTTTGAATTCAATAATGAATATTTGTTTCTTAACTCTAATGGAAAGCAATTAACTGTTCGTGGATTGCAGTTCATTTTGGATGATATCGAAAAGAAAATCGGAACGAACTATGGACTTCATCCACACATCTTCCGACACTCATTCGCAACCCATCTTCTTGAAGGTGGGGCTGACCTTCGAGTTATTCAGGAATTACTTGGACACGAATCTTTGAACACAACACAGGTTTATACCCATGTCTCAGAAGAGCAAATTTTAGACCAATTCCAGGCTCATCATCCTCGAGCATATAAAAAATAATAAAATATTATTTGTCTCTAATTAAAGGGAGTGTTAGAATAAACACACTCTTTTTATTTATAGAAAGAGTAAATACGCACATCATGGATTCAACTTCCGAGTCCCTGTGACCCAGGGGGAAGTTGTTCGAAATGATGGAGGCTTAAAACAAATGGAGGTTCTTAAATGAACGAAGAAAAGAAAGTCCCAGCTGAAGAAGTAGCGGCTGCGGAAGAAAATGTCATGGAAATGGTCATGCACGACAAAGATGCCAAGATCATCACCATGCGCAAACTACTCGAAGGTGGTGTTCACTATGGACACAACACCCGTAAATGGAACCCAAAGATGGGTAAATTCATCTACGGTGCTCGTAATGGTATCTACCTCATCGACTTAAACAAGTCACTTGTTAAAGCCGAAGAAGCCTACCTTGCTCTTAAGAGCATTGTTGATGAAAATGGTAAAGCATTATTCGTTGGTATCAAACCACAATGCAAAACCATCGTTGAAGAACAAGCATTACGTTCTGGTTCCTTCTACATTACTAACCGTTGGTTAGGTGGTACACTTACAAACTTCAAAACCATCCAATCCCGTATTCGTCGCTTAAAAGAATTAGAAGCGATGGAACTTGATGGAAGCTTTGAAAAGTTACCAAAGAAAGAAGTTGCTCTTCTTAAGAAGGAAAAAGAAAAACTCTCTAAGAACTTAGAAGGTATCAAAGAAATGCGTAAGCTTCCAAATGCTGTCATCGTCTGTGACCCAGCCGTTGAACACACAGCTGTTGCTGAAGCTCGTAAATTGCGCATTCCAGTGTTCGGTTTAGCCGATACAACCTGTGACCCAGATGTCTTAGACTTCCCAATTCCAGCCAATGACGATGCCACAAGATCCGTTTCTTTAATTATCGGATTACTTGCTGATGCAATCGTTGAATCAAAGGGTGGAATTACCGCGATTGCTTATACTAAAGACGAAGGCGAAGAAGTCACAATGAAAGACGCTGTCCGTCAAGCGGATAAAGAAAACGCTGAAAGAATTGCTGCCATTCGTAAAGCTCGTCAAGAAAAGCAAGAACGTATGGAAAAATACCAAGCCATGAAGAAGGCTCAACGTGAAGAAGCTGCTAAAGCAGCTGCCGCTCCACAAGAAGCCAAAGCTGAAGAAAAACCAACTGAAGAAAAGAAACCAGCTGTGAAGAAAGCTCCGGCTAAAAAAGCTGCCCCAAAAGCTGAAGAAAAACCAGCAGAAGGTAAATAATTATGGCAAGCATGATTGAACTAATTAAAGAACTTCGTGAACGTACTGGCGCAGGCATGATGGACTGCAAGCACGCCCTTGAAGAAAGTAACTCCGATGTTGAAAAAGCTATCGACTGGTTACGCCAAAAGGGTATTGCTAAAGCCCAAGCCAAAGCTTCCCGTATCGCTGCTGAAGGTTTAGCAGAAGTTCAAGTTGCTGGCAATAAAGCCATCATCTGCGAAATTAACTGTGAAACTGACTTCGTTTCTAAAGGTGAAAAATTCCACGCTTTAGTTCACGATTCAGCCAAAGTTACTTTAGAAAAAGGCTGTGCTTCTTTAGAAGAAGCTAAGGAAGCTACCAAAGCTTTATTCACCGATGCTACTGTTTCAATGGGTGAAAAACTCGACTATCGTCGTTTTGAAATCGTCGAAAAGAAAGCCGAAGAAGGATTTGGCGCTTACATCCACATGGGTGGTAAAATCGCAACTTTAGTTGTCATCGATAAAGAAGACGCTGAATTTGCTAAAGGATTAGCAATGCATATCGCTGCCAATGCTCCTAAGTATATTGCTGAGGAAGACATTCCAGCTGAAGTTATTGCTCACGAAAAACAGATCGCTTTCGAAAATATGAAAGAAGATCCGAAGATGGCTGGTAAACCAGCCCAAATGCTTGAAGGCATTGCTAACGGAAAGGTGAAGAAACTTCTCTCTGAATCCGTTTTAGGTTCTCAAGCATACTTACTCGATGGTGAAAAGAGCGTTGCTCAAGTCGCCAAAGAAAAAGGAATTAAGATTGTTAAATTCATTCGTTACTCTGTTGGTGAAGGAATCGAAAAACGTAAAGATAACTTCGCTGAAGAAGTCATGAAGGAAATTAAGTAATCAATAAAGGAGCCAAAAGGTGTATAAACGAATTCTCATCAAATTATCTGGCGAAGCTCTCGCTGGAAATAAAAGCAATGGAATTATTGACCCAGAGGCTCTTTTAAATATTTCCAAAGTTATTAAAGAAATTGCCCAAACTGGCACAGAAGTTTGTGTCGTGATTGGGGCCGGAAATATTTGCCGCGGTTCACTTGTTGAGAAGAGCGGAATCGAACGTGTGACTGGCGATAAAATGGGAATGCTTGGAACAATTATAAATTCGTTTGCATTAGCGAATTCACTCCAAAATCTCCTGCAAAATGCGGTTGTTTTATCGGCAGTACCAATGGAAACGTTCACTCCAACATTCTCAGAAGAACTCGCGGACAAGTATTTAAAAGAGAAGACTGTTGTCGTCTTTGGTGGAGGTACTGGAAAGCCATTCTTCACAACCGATACATGTGCCACTTTACGCGCCATTCAGGTTGGTTGTGATGCGATTCTAATCGCGAAGAATGGAGTCGATGGTATCTATAGCGATGATCCTCGCTACAACAAAGACGCCTACATGTTTAAGGAAATCACTTGCTCAGAAATCATCGCTAGAGATTTAAAGGTGATGGACCTAACAGCAGTGGAAATGTTAAAAGATCAAAACATTGATGTTCGCGTATTCAATATGCAAAACCCAGATAATTTCTTAAAGGTTGTGCGTAAAGAAGACGTTGGAACAACAATTAAGAGAGGATAAAAATCATGGATGATATTACATTAGAATGTCAAAGCAGATTGCAAAAAACTGTTGAAGCCTTACGTGGAGAACTTGTTCTCATCCGTACTGGCCGAGCATCCCCAGCAATTCTTGACCGCGTTCAATGCGATTATTATGGAGACAAGATTGCGGTAAACCAAATCTCCTCAATCACAGTTCCAGAACCACGTCAGTTACTGATTAAATCTTATGACCGTAACGACATTAAGTCCATTGTTGCTGGAATCGCCGCCGCTAACCTTGGTGTTAACCCGGTCAGTGAAGGTGATTGCATTCGTATTACTTTCCCACCATTAACTGAAGACACACGTCGTGAGTTAGTGAAGAAAGCCAAAGCGACTGCTGAAAATAGTAAAGTCGCCGTGAGAAATGTCCGCCGTGAATACATTGACTTTGTCAAAGAAGCCGATGATATGACGGAAGATTATCAGAAACGAGTTCAAGAAGAAATTCAAAAAGTCGTTGATGAAGCCATCGAAAAAATCGATCAAATTCTCGCGGAGAAAGAGAAAGATATTCTCTCAATCTAATAAGGAGGGTAATTCCTCCTTTTCTTTTAGAACTTTTTCAATTCTTTATTTATTGTGCTTTCGTATGCGTATATAATATGACGTATGAAACGAGAGATTGAATTAAACAAGCCAATTACCCATATTGCTTTCATTATGGATGGCAATGGACGCTGGGCAAAGTCACGTGGTTTACCACGTACTTTAGGTCATAAAGAAGCTTGTAATCGAATTATTGAAGTCTTTGACCATTGTAAAGACTATGGAATTAAGGTTGTTTCCTTTTATGCCTTTTCTACAGAAAACTGGAAGAGACCAAAAAGTGAAATCGACCATCTTTTTAAATATTTAGAGACTTTCTTTAAAAAAGAAATCGACCACTTAGTTCGTGATGGAGTTCGTGTTGTTTTATCCGGAGATCTTTCTCGTCTTCCAGAAAAAACACAGAAAACTTGTTATAAGGCCATTGAGATGACCAAAAATAACGACACCTATGTCATGAACATTTGTCTTAACTATGGTGGTAAAGAAGAAATCACTCGCGCCGCTAGACAAATCGCTGAAGAAGTTAAAGAAGGTAAGCTTCAAGTTGAAGATATCAATGAACAAGTTTTCGAAGATCATCTTTATACAAGAGGTCTTCCAAACGTTGATTTACTTGTCCGCACCTCAGGTGAAGAACGTACAAGTAACTTTCTCCCATGGCAACTTGCCTACGCCGAATTTGTCTTTACTAAAGTACATTGGCCAGATTTCAAACGTGGCCCATTTGTGGACTGTTTAAAAGAATATAACAATCGTAACCGTCGATTCGGAGGTTTAGATCATGATAAAAAATAAACTATCCCAAGAACAAAAGCATTCCATTCGAGTTCGAACAATTACCGCAGCTGTTTTGGTTGCTCTTCTTGTTCCAGCAATTATTTTAGGAAGCATCTACTTTGTTGCTTTATCAGTGATTATTGCTGTAGCTTTTGCTTATGAAAGTGTTCATATCACAAACCTTGATGGAAAAACTAGAAAGTTTGCTTTCGTAATCATCATTATTTTGCTTCTAGCAACATGTTATTATGTAATATTACGTAATTACATTGATGCAGTAGATCGGAAGAGCACACGTCTGAACTCCAGTCACAGCACCTCATC
>CAMGZN010000024.1 GCA_946183335.1 uncultured Caryophanales bacterium
GAATTGATTTCGCCAACTTCTTTACTGTGAACTTCTCCGAACTAAAGATCTCTGAGATGTTACTTTTAACCTCGGCTGCGGTGCTCTTTATTGTTTCGTTCTTTAGCCGCGAATTTACAATTCGTTATGTCTTCTATTTCCTCTCAATGATTGTTATTTTATCGTTAGGAATTCAGTCATTGCTCTACTTACGTTTTACTCCATTTATGAAGTTTGAAGCGGTTGGAACAATCATTACTGAAGACTCGTTTATCTATGGGCAATCTCTTGAATTAATTGGCTACGTGATTGTTGGCGTTTGCGTCAACGATATTGGAGCATTCTTTGTTGGCTTAAACTTTGGTCATCATAAGATGGCTCCAGAAATCTCCCCAAAGAAAACTTGGGAAGGTGCGATTGGTGGAATTGTTATTTCCTTTGCTGTGACCTTTACATTCGCAATGATTATGGCCGCCGAAGGATTACCACTTCTTCCACAGCTTGATTTAAACCATTGGTATTGGATAATGATTGTATCATTACTTATTCCATTCTTTGGTGATATTGGAGACTTCTTCTTCTCCTCGATTAAGAGAAGTTTTGGAGTGAAAGACTTTTCTGCCATTCTTCCTGGACACGGAGGAGTTTTGGATCGTCTTGACTCACTCATCTTCGCTAGTGGCCTTGTCTCTGGCT
Source organism: uncultured Caryophanales bacterium (assembly GCA_946183335.1). GTDB lineage: Bacteria > Bacillota_I > Bacilli_A > RFN20 > CAG-826 > Fiminaster. The sequence goes on from CAMGZN010000024.1 coordinate 676, forward strand.
TAATCGTCTTAATTCAAATGATTGAAAAAGTAACTGCTTAATATGAAAAAAATTCTTTTGCTTGGTGCCTCTGGATCAATTGGAACTCAAACATTAGATATCATTCGTGATTATCCAAACGAATTTGAGTTAATTGGTTTTTCCGTTGGCAAAAATCTTGAAAAAGCAAAAGAAATTCTAGAAGAATTTAAGACTGTTAAACATGTTTATATTCGTGATAAGAAACACGCTAAAGAACTTAAAAAAGAATTTGGTGTTCGTGTCTATTCGGGAAAATGTGGTTTGAACTGTTTGATTCATTCAACTGATTTTGATCAATGCGTTGACGCCCTTGTTGGCTTTGTTGGTCTTGAACCAGCGATCCGTGTCTTAAAGAAAAACAAAATTCTTTGCTTAGCAAATAAAGAAGCTCTTGTTGCTGGTGGGACAATCATTAACAAACTTCTAAGCGAAGGAAGAGGAAAGCTTTATCCAATTGATTCTGAACATGTTGCCTTAGCAAAGTGCTTGTCAAAATGCGATATGAAAGATGTTAAGTCTTTAATTATTACTGCTTCTGGTGGAGCGCTTCGAAATGTTGAAATTAGTGATCTAGCTAAGCAAACTCCAGAAGATGCTTTACGTCATCCAACTTGGAAAATGGGCGCAAAGATTACCATCGACTGCGCCACGATGATGAACAAAGGTTTTGAAATTATTGAAGCCTATTATCTCTATCACTTCCCATTAAACAAAATTAGAGTTCAAATGCATGATGAATCATTGATTCATTCTGCAGTGGAATTAAATGATGGAACATTAATCGTCGATTATGGAAAACCAGACATGCATGAACCAATTAAATGGGCTATGTTTGAAGGAAAGAGTGAATACAAGGTTTACACTGTGAAGTCGCTTTCTGAATTCAAAGATTGTCACTTCCATGACTACGATTATAAACGCTATCCATGTACAGAAATTGCCAAACAAGCTTTGCTTGAAGGTGCGTCAAAGATGATTGCGTTAAATGCAGCAAACGAAACAGCAGTGTACCGTTTCTTAAATCACGAAATTGGATTTTTAGATATTGCCAAATTTGTTGGCAACAAAGTTGAACAGCAAAAATTGATTCGTTATCCATCACTTTGTCAGATTAAACGAATTGATCGAAAGGCTAGAAAGGTGAACTAATGAGCGCTTGGGATTGGATTGTATCCGTTATTCTCTTTATCATCTCGCTTAGTGCGTTGATTACGATTCACGAACTTGGTCATTTTTCCATGGCTAAGCTTTTCAATGTCTATTGTTCAGAGTTTTCGATTGGTTTTGGACCAGCCTTACTTCATAAGCGTAGAAAAGGTAAAGAAACATATTTCTCTATCAGAGCCATTCCATTTGGAGGTTATGTGGCGATGTATGGAGAAGGTGCCGAGCTAGAAGAGGGCGTTGTTGTTTCTGGGGATCGTTCTTTAGAAGGAATTAAGAAATGGAAAAAATGCATTATCCTTGTGGCTGGAGTTGTTTTAAACGCTGTCCTTGCATTTGTGTTGATTGCTATTTCTAACTTAGCGTTCCCACGAATTGTCACGACCAAGTACGCTTCAATTACTGAAGGTAGTGTTGCTGCTTCAGTTTTAAAAGAAGACGACTTAATGAAGTCTTATCACAATAGCTACATCTCATACGAATATAAAGATGATAGTAAAGTTATCCATGCCGGCCAGTTCTATGTCATCGACAATTCAGCTGAAATTGATGGGGATAAGTATGTTTTAGGCTATGCTCCAACAGGCACAAAATACTACACAAAATTAGTCGATGGATTAAAGATTTATCCAGCAATTGCTGGTGAAAATATCGCTAAAGTGAAAGAAGATGGCTCTTATGAAGTTATTAATAAAGCACTCTTTGATGCCTACTATGCTGTCGATGGAGGAATTAATCCAGAAGCGCTGTATGCAAACTTCACAGAGAAGACATATTCACCATTTGAAGGTAAGTCTTTTGATGCACATCTTCACTTTGTTCGTTATAACTCAGAGACAGAAAAATACGATATCAACGTGGACTTTAATCCAACGATTGAAGCAGTGAAGGATGGCGATAACTACATTTGGAAAGATGTCGGTTTATCTTTTAAGACAATGAATGATAAGAACTGGACCTTTGGCGATAAATGGAAACAAACATTTAAAGACTATGGAACAGCCTCAATCGCTGTCTTTAAAGGTATTGGAACACTCTTTACTGGCGGAATTAAAAACATGTCCGGTATTGTCGGTATCTTTGATATGACCGCGAACCTTTATGGTTCTTATACATTCGCAACATATCTATATTTTTGGGGCTTAATTAGTGTTAACTTGGCCATCTTTAACTTGTTACCATTCCCGGGATTAGATGGTTTTGCCTTACTAATCACGATTATTGAAGCCATCACCCGTAAGAAAGTTCCTACTAAAGTAAAAGGCATTATGTCTGCAGTTGGCTTAGTCCTCTTATTTGGATTAATGATCACTATTGTGGTGCTTGATATAATCAAATTGGTGTAAACGTATGAATGACAAGATGAGACGATTCTTAGGTTCAATCGGGATTAATAATCTCGAACGTTTTGACTTGGATTTTGATCTTGTCACTCGTAATCCATTTAAACGCGAACAAGTTGATATGTTGGTCGTAAAAGACACTCCATGGGATTTTGAACTGCTTGAAGAATTCCAACATGGTCTTGAAACAGTTCAGTATCCATATGACTTGAAATTCTCCTACAAGAAGAAACCAACCGTTCAAGATGCAATTAGGCTCTTTCCTGATTGGCATCGTGTGCATAATCGTTTTGCTTCTGACCATGTTTTAGAAGAAAAAGATGGCGCAATTCTCTTTGTCTTTAAAACAGATGAAGAAAAGCAAAATAACCAGCAAATTTTGGATGAATTTAAAGAATTCCTCAATTTTTTAAGTTATCGTTTTGAAGTTTTATCCGAGGTTCGCTTAGAAGAAAAAAATACTCCAAATGTCTCTCAAAAAGTCTTAGAGAAAATGGAAGAAAAAGCGAACAAAGTCTACGAAGAAGAAATCGCCGAAAACGGTGATGAGGAAGAAGATTCCTACTACAAGAGTTCGGAAATGGTTGAGGAAGAGGAAGAAGAAAATGCTCTTAAAGCTTATGAAGAGCAATACATTGAAACCTTAAAGAACAATATCTCTCAGCTTAAAGACCTTGGAAAGAACACAAAAAAGAACAAAGCAAATAGCGATTATGATCCACAGGCTTGGAGAGACACAATTCCATTTAAGAAATATACTGATTTTTCTTTAATCAAAGAGGATAGCGGAAACGTCGACATTACTGGCGAAGTTTTCGGTATCGACAAAATCCGTACTAATTTTTTCGGAAAAGCTGTTTGTCCGTGTGGTTTAGGTAATGGAAAACAAGCGATTAACATTCGTATTGTTGAAAACAAACATACCAAAGTGGAAGACATTGAGAAGCTCAAAAACTCGATGTACATCCACATTAAAGGTTATGCGGAAGCCGACAAGCGTAGCGGACAAGTTTCTGTTACAGCACGTGGTTTTGAAATTGTTCCACCTCCAGCGATGAGAAGCGACGAAGAAGAACAAAAGCGTGTTGAATTACATTTACATACCAGAATGTCTGTTATGGATGGCGTTTCATCTATCACCGAATACTGCAAACTTGCTAAATCAATGGGTCACAAAGCAGTGGCTGTTACTGACCATGGTGTGGTGCAATCCTTCCCAGAAGCACAAGATGCTCAAAAGGAAACTGGAGTCAAAATTCTTTATGGTTCTGAACTCTACATGGTTAACGACGAACTTCCATTCGCTTTAAATCCTCAGCCAATTCCATTAAGAAATACTGCTTATGTTGTCTTCGACTTAGAAACAACAGGTCTTTCTAAAGAATATGATCGTATTACTGAATTCGGCGCGATTCGTTTTGAACACGGAAATATTGTCAAAACAGAAGACTTCTTTATTAATCCTTTGATCCCTATTCCACAAAAAGTCCAAGACAAAACACATATTACACAAGCCATGGTTAACTCTGCGCCAACATTTGAGGAATGTGCTGACCGAATCATCGATTTCTTTAAAGATGCAATTATCGTTTCTCATAACATTACATTCGACCTTGGCTTTATCAATGCTTCCTTAATTCGTATGGGAAGAGAGCCAATCAATCCACCAGCGATTGATACACTTTCCTTATCCCACTATATGTTCCCAGAAGCCGGTTCCCATCGTTTAGGCTCTCTGTCTAGAAACCTAGGTATCCAATCTTATAACGATGAAGAAGCCCACCGTGCTGATTACGATGCGAAAGTCTTAAATGAAGTCTGGTTAGCTATGCTAAATCGTCTAACTGAGAAGAACATGGATCTTAAACATTCTGACTTAGCGGAGATTAAAACAACTGAAGCGATGCTTAAGCATATTCGCCCAAGTCACATTAACTGTTTAGTCAAAGACGAAGATGGTTTTAGAGCGTTATACGAACTCGTTTCATTATCACACATTAAATATTTAGCAGATGTTCCTAAGACCCCAAAAAGAGAAATTGCTCGTTTACGAGAACATCTTTTACTTGGTTCAGCGTGTTGCAACGGTGAAGTCTTTGACGCGGCTCGCACAATGACGAAAGCTGACCTCAAAGAGGTGATGAAATTCTATGATTTTATTGAAGTTCAACCTCCAGAGAACTATCGCCACTTAGTTAACCTTGGTAGCATTGATAGTTTTGACGAAGTGAAGAAGTACATTAAAGACATTGTTGAATGTGCTGATGAAATCGGAAAACCAGTTGTTGCGACAGGTGATGTCCATTATCTCAATCCTGAAGATAAGATTACAAGAGATGTTTACATCTCTGCAAAAGCAGTTGGAGGAAAACTTCACCCACTTCACATGAGAGACACCTCTCTTGAAGCACCAGACCAATACTATCGAAATACTAAAGAAATGCTCGATGCTTTCTCCTTCTTAGGTAAGGAAAAAGCTTTTGAAATTGTTGTTACTAATACAAACAAAATCGCTGATTCAATTGGTGAATTTAAACCAATTAAGAAAGACTTACATCCACCAGTTATTGAGGAAGCACCAAAGATTTTGCGTGATACTTGCTATGCAAAAGCACATGAAATCTATGGAGATCCACTTCCTGAAGAAATTGAACAACGTCTTGAAAAAGAACTTTCCGGTATTATTGATAACGGTTATTCCGTTACCTATTACATTGCTCATGAAATCGTTCGTCGCGCCAATGAAGCTGGATACGTGGTTGGTTCACGTGGTTCTGTTGGTAGCAGCTTTGCTGCTCATATGTTTGGTATCACTGAAGTCAATCCACTTAAACCACACTACCGTTGTCCAAAATGTAAACATTTGGAATGGATTGATGATCCAGAAATCTACTCCGGTTATGACCTGCCAAACAAGAAATGTCCTGTTTGTGGTGAACCTTTAGTTGGAGATGGACAAAACATTCCATTTGAAACATTCCTTGGTTTTAATGCAGATAAGATTCCAGATATTGACTTAAACTTCCCAAGCGACTATCAGAAGCGTGCCTTTGATAGTACAAAGGATATTTTCGGTGAAAATAATGTTTTCCGTGCCGGTACAATAGAAACCGTTGCTGATAAAACAGCTTTCGGTTATGTTCGTGGATATTTTGAAGAACGCGGTATTGACCCAAGTACAATTCCATCGTCATATATAGCTTACCTAGCAAGTCATGTCGCGGATACCAAACGTACAACTGGACAACACCCAGGTGGAATTATGGTTCTTCCAAAAACTTGCAATATTTATGATTTCACCCCAATTCAATATCCAGCTGACGATAAAGAATCAGATTGGTTAACAACTCATCTTGATTATCGTGCTCTTCACGATGCCTTGCTCAAACTTGACCTTTTAGGTCACGTTGACCCACTAGCCCTTCGTTTAATGACCGAAATGACTGGTCTAAAGATGAAAGATATTCCTCTAAACGATAAGAAAGTCATTTCATTATTCACGACCGATAAAGCTCTTGAAAGAAGTGGTAACTACTTAAAGGTTCGTAATGGTGCCTCTGGTTTACCAGAGTTCGGCACCGATGTCTGTCGCGACATTCTTTTAGGCGCTCAGCCAAAATCATTTGCTGATCTTGTTGCTGTTGCTGGCCTAGCCCACGGTACCGACGTCTGGCAGGGTAATGCTTCTGAATTAATTAAGCAAGGTCACACCATTCGTGAAGTTATCGGATGTCGTGATGACATCATGACTTACTTAATTAAAAAAGGTGTCCAACCAAAGACTGCGTTTAACACGATGGAATCTGTTCGTAAAGGACGTAAGATTCCAAAAGAAGCGGAAGAAGCTCTTAGAGCTTGTAATGTTCCTGAGTGGTACATTGACTCATGTAACAAGATTAAATACATGTTCCCGAAAGCCCACGCTGTCGCCTATGTTACAATGGCGGTCCGTGTTGGTTACTTTAAACTTTATTATCCTCTTGAATTCTATGCTGTTTGGTTCTCTGCACGTTGTAAACAATACGACATTATCCCAATGCTTGGAGGTAAGGAAGCGATTATTCAACGTTACGATGAACTAAAAGGTCGTAAGAATAAACATGAAAAACTTTCTCCTAAGGAGACAGATATTTTAAAGATGCTTACTGTTGCAATCGAAATGACTGAACGTGGATATAAGTTTGAAAAAGTTGATTTATATAAATCCAAAGCAGATGAATTTATCGTTGATCATGAAAACAAATCTTTGATTTGTCCTTTCACGGTCATTGATGGATTAGGCTTAGCTGCTGCTGAAAGCGCTGTTGAAGCTCGCAAAGATGGTCCATTCTCTTCTATCGAAGACCTTCTTAAACGAACCAAACTCTCTTCAACAAACGTCGAAGATCTGAAAAAGATCGGAACCTTAGATGGATTAGGTGAAAGTGACCAAATGTCACTCTTTGAGTTTGGTTTAGATTTATAATCGGGGCGTAGCACAGTTGGTAGTGCGCTTGGTTCGGGACCAAGAGGTCAGGGGTTCGATTCTCCTCGCTCCGACCATATTTGCGGCCATAGCTCAACTGGATAGAGCACCTTCCTCCTAAGAAGGGGGTTGGACGTTCAACTCGTCTTGGCCGCGCCAGAGCCTCAAAAATCTTGGGGCTTTTTCTTTACTTTTTAATTTTTAAAAGATAATATAGTTAGGCACCTGGGTCTGTAGCTCATCTGGGAGAGCGCCTCCATGGCATGGAGGAGGTGGCCGGTTCGAGCCCGGTCAGATCCACCAAAATGAAAGAAATCACCGAGAATTACGGTGATTTTTCTTAATAAGTTTATTTAAGAAAAAAGTTTTGATAATATTTAAAAGATGTTTAAGCAAGACTACCTTGAAAAAAAGAAAATCGAATTAGATGAAAAGAAACGTTTCCACGCTTCTTATTTAAAAGCATACGAAGTTGACCTCAAAAAGAAGAATGATCCAGAGGTTAAAGAGAAACTTCAGAGAAAAGCTGAAAAATTTACAAATCAAGAAAAACGCTTCTTAAAGAAAGCTGAAAGAACCAATACGGCGGTGAAGAAACGTGTCTGGGAAATTGACTTCTTTAGAGCCGGAGTCATTTTTGGAATGCTCATTGATCATTTAATCCAAGATTTTCGAATATTTTTTCCATCCATTTTTGATAATGATGCCTATTGGGGAAATTCATTCCTAAGCAACGCTTATACAAATGCTGGTGTTTATACGGGTAGCGACTTTAGATGGATTATTCGATTTGTTGGAATCATCATTTTAGCTTTGCTAATTGGTATCAATACACATTTCTCAAAGAACAATTGGAAGAGATGTCTTGTTCTCTTTGTTTTTGCAACAATCATTAATATTTTCTATGCCGTATGCGCCACTAAAGGCGTTTTAGGCTACACAATCATGAACATTATTATGGCGTATGCGTTATCGCTATTTGTGTTTTGCTTGTTCGAACTGGCGTTTAAACGATTTAAAAAAGCTTGGAAATGGATTTGTCTTGGAACAGCAATTGTGACGTTTGTTGCTTGGGGATTTATTCGTTATAACAATCTTCTTGGTCCTGGTGCTCCATTAGATAATACTTTCTTCGCAATTTTTAATAATGCTTCCTCACGAGTTGAGAAATTAGAATGTACAATTGGTGAACTTACCTTTGGTAACTGGATTGAAGTCATCGTTGGAATTAAACGTTTTGGATCAGAATGGATTGGTATGTTCCCAATTGTTGGTTACATTTTCCTTGGTTCATTTATCGGTCAAACTGTGTACGCCAAGAAACAATCACTTCTCCGTTTCTTTGATAAGGAAGGTGAAGTCACTACAAATGAAAAAATGAATCGTGCAACGGCGCCATTTTTATTCTTTGGTCATCATACCGCTCTAATCTACATTTTCCATCAACCTGTTTACACAATTATTGCTTGGATTGTCTTTGGACTATTTATGGGTATCCCACCTATTTTTTAAATAAGAATTAATAAATTAAAAGGATTGAACTATAATTTGATGTATGGCGAACGAAAAAGAATCAATTGGTATGAAATTCTGGATTATTGCTGGTAATTGCGGTGTTGGAGCAATAGTTTTTGGACTCCTTTCGCTATTTGCTGGTTTAAAAATGAAAACATTTAGCGAAGGCGGAAAAGAGAAACTTGCTTCACAATATTCTACATATTTTTGGATTTTTATTAGTATTGCAGTTGCTGCTTTAATTGTTGGTATTGTTTTCATGGTTTTAGCGTTAATAAAAAATAAGAAAGAACCAGCAAAAGTTGTAAATAAACCAAAAACTGCTGGTGAAAATAAAAAAAGAGAAGTCTTTGTTGTCGCCGGTGCAATTATTAAAGAAGGTTATGTTTTTGCTGCTCAAAGAGGCAATAAAGGTGAGACCAAATTCAAGTGGGAATTTCCTGGTGGAAAGATTGAACCTGGGGAAACACCTCAGGAAGCTTTGGCTCGTGAACTTGAAGAAGAACTTAAAATCAAAGTTAAAGTTTATGAACGCATCACAAACATTGTCGATGAGTATCCAACACAGATTCTGCATATCGATACATATCGATGCGAACTTTTAGAAGGTAATCCAACATTAACCGAACATATCAATATGGCTTGGTCAAACAAAGAAGAACTCGATCACCTTGAATTTTCACCTGCCGATAAGCCGACTTTAGAGAAAATTAAGAAACTTTATTTGTAAGTTTTAAATTAGTGTATACTTTACCCAACGCAGTGGTGGCGGAATTGGTATACGCGTGGGTCTCAGAAGCCCATCCCGATTCGGGTTGCGAGTTCAAGTCTCGCTCACTGCACCCTAAGAAACGCCCACGTGGTGAAATTGGTAGACGCAAAGGACTCAAAATCCTTCGGAGAAATCCATGTCGGTTCGAGTCCGACCGTGGGCACCCAAAACGGAGATTGTGTTCAATCTCTTTTTTTGTTAATTAACACAAACATTTAAGTTTTTTCTCTAGCAATTCACAATTAAAGTGTTCAAAAGGAAAGAAAAAACTTTACTCATTTATAATTTCTATATAAAATTATCGTGCTTTTTTAAAAGTGAGGTTAGAACATGGATTTATTTTCAAAGTATAAAAACCCATTGCTTGAAATGGCGCGTAAGGAAGGAATCTATCCATATTTCCACGAATTACAATCCAGACAAGCCCCAGAAGTGGTTATGGAAGGCCATCGTATTATTATGCTTGGCTCAAATAACTATCTTGGATTAACCGAAAATCAAAACGTTATTAATGCCGGAATCAAAGCTCTTGAAAAGTATGGTTCTGGTTGTTCCGGTTCCCGCTTCCTTAATGGAACTTTAGATTTACACAAAGTCCTTGAGAAAGAAATTGCTGAATTCTTACACAAAGAAGACTGCGTTACTTTTTCAACTGGATTCCAATCCAATTTAGGAATTATCTCTGCCTTAGCTGGTTTCGGAGATTACATTTTAAATGACCGCGAAAACCACGCTAGCATCTATGATGCTTGCAAGTTAAGTTATGCAAAAGTCTTAAGATATCGTCATAGTGATATGGAAGATCTTGAAAGACAACTTCAAAGTATTCCTCAAACAGCAGGCATTTTAATCGTGACTGATGGCGTCTTCTCCATGAGAGGCGACATTTGTAAGCTTCCAGAAATATGTGCATTAGCAAAGAAATATGGTGCTCGTGTCATGGTTGATGATGCTCATAGCTTAGGCGTTTTAGGCGAAGGTGGTCGTGGTACAGCTTCATATTTTGGTCTTGAAGATCAAGTTGATGTCATCATGAACACATTCTCCAAATCTCTTGCATCCATTGGTGGATGTATGGCTGCTTCGAAAGAAGTTTGCGACTATGTTCGTCACTGTTCACGTCCATTCATCTTTAGTGCGTCTCTTACACCAGCGTCCTGCGCTTGTGCGCTTGCTGCATTAAGAGAGCTTAAAGCCCATCCAGAAATGGTTTCAAGATTAAATGAGCTGGGTAACTATTGCCGAAAAGCTTTCCAAGATCGTGGACTCCACATTGTGGAAGCCTCTACTCCAATCGTTCCTATTTATACATACACTCCAAAGAGAACATTCATTATTGCTCAAAAACTTTTTGCTAAAGGTGTGTATGTTAATCCGGTTGTTTCTCCAGCCGCACCTGAAGGCGAATGCTTATTACGTGTTACCTTAATGGCTTCGCATAATGAAAAACTCATTGATGAAGCAGCCGATATTATTGCTGAAGTTGTAAATAATGAAAAAACAGAAGACTAAGGTCGTCGTTATTACAGGTGGCTCAAGCGGTATTGGCCTAGCCACAGTCAAAAAGTTTGCCTCGAAAGGACACATCGTTTACGAATTGTCCCGTTCAGGCAAATCTTTTGACGATGTAAAACATATCTTCTGTGATGTCACCCAAGAAGGAACAGTTAAGTCTGCGATTGATCAAATAATTGCTGAACAAGGACACATTGATGTTTTAATCAATAACGCTGGTTTTGGCATCTCTGGACCAATCGAATTTACTAAGACTGAAGATGCTAAAAAGCAGTTTGATGTAAATTTCTTTGGTGCATTAAATGTGGTTAAAGCGGTGGTTCCTCATATGAGAAAAGAGCAACGTGGGCGAATTGTCTTCGTTAGTTCTGTTGCCGCCGTTTTTTCTATTCCGTTCCAATGTTTCTATAGTGCCGCTAAAGCCGCAATGAACTCATTAACTTTATCTTTAGCAAACGAACTTCGTCCATTCCATATCAAGGTGTGTGCCCTCATGCCTGGTGACGTGCAAACTGGTTTCACAGCCGCACGTGAAAAGAGCGTAGAAGGAAGCGAAGTTTACACTCGTTTAGAGAAATCTGTGAAGACTATGGAACACGATGAAACTCATGGTATGTCTCCAGACAAAATGGCGAAGAAACTATACAAAATATCCAGCAAATCACGGATAAAACCACTTTACGTCGGTGGTGGAAAGTACGCTTTCTTCTGCTTCTTAGCCAAAATTTTTCCAACACGTTTCTTTAACTGGGTTGTTGGAAAACTTTATTAATTGATTTACCCTCTAAAAATTTCAAAACTAAGTATTGAAATATCGACCGTAATCATTTAATATAATCAAGCCCTCTGCCGTCATAGCTCAGCAGGTAGAGCAACTGTCTCGTAATCAGTAGGTC
>CAMGZN010000025.1 GCA_946183335.1 uncultured Caryophanales bacterium
CCAGTTATCGAAGAAGCTGTCGAACCAAAGACTAAAGCTGACCAAGAAAAGATGGGCATTGCCCTTCAAAAACTTGCTGAAGAAGACCCAACATTCAAAGTTCATACGAACGTTGAAACTGGACAAACCATTATCGCTGGTGTCGGTGAACTTCACTTAGACATTATCGTTGACCGTTTACGTCGTGAATTCAATGTCGACGTTAACGTCGGTGCTCCACAAGTTGGATACAGAGAAACAATTAAAACTTCAGCAGAATGTGAAGGTAAATACATTAAACAATCCGGTGGTCGTGGACAATACGGTCACGTCTGGATTAGATTTGAACCAAACCCAGGCAAAGGCTTCGAATTCGTTGATGCCGTTGTCGGTGGTAGTGTTCCAAGAGAATACATTCGTCCAACCCAAGATGGTTTGGAAGATGCTCTCAACCGTGGTCTTATCGCTGGCTATCCAGTAATCGACATCAAAGCAACCTTATTTGATGGTTCCTCTCACGATGTCGACTCCTCTGAAGCCGCTTATAAGATCGCAGCCTCAATGGCTCTCAAGGAAGCTGCAAAGAAATGTTCTCCAGTGATCCTTGAACCAATTATGAAAATCGAAGTTACTGTTCCTGAACAGTACTACGGTGATGTTATCGGCGATATTTCCCGTCGTCGTGGTAATATGACAGGTGAGACCCAACGTGGTAACGCCAAGATTGTCGAAGCTGAGGTACCATTAGCCGAAATGTTCGGTTATGTTACAGACCTTCGTTCATTTACCCAGGGTCGCGGTAACTATACAATGCAATTCTCCCACTATGGAGAATGCCCACGATTCGTGCAGGATGAAATTATTAAGAAATCCGGCATGTCAAATCGTTAAGGTTCAAATTAACACATTGTGTTGATTTAAACCGTCACTTGCTATATTATGATTTCGTTGAATTTTACGAAATCTAACCTTAAGGAGGAAAATTCAAACTATGGCAAAAGCAAAATTTGATAGAAGCAAACCACACTTAAACGTTGGTACCATTGGACACGTTGACCATGGTAAAACAACATTAACTGCTGCTATCACAGCTACCCTCGCCAAAAAGGGTGGAGCAGTGGCCAAAGCATACGATGAAATCGATGCTGCTCCAGAAGAAAAGGCCCGTGGTATTACAATCAATACTGCCCACATCGAATACGAGACAGCCAATCGTCACTATGCTCACGTTGACTGCCCGGGACACGCCGACTATGTTAAAAACATGATTACCGGTGCTGCCCAAATGGATGGCGCAATCCTCGTTGTTGCAGCTACAGATGGTGTTATGCCACAAACACGTGAACACATCCTTCTTGCTCGTCAAGTTGGTGTTCCATACATCGTTGTCTTCTTAAACAAATGTGATTTAGTTGACGACCCAGAACTTATCGACTTAGTCGAAATGGATGTCCGTGATCTCTTATCATCCTATGGTTTCCCAGGTGATGAAGTCCCAGTCATTCGTGGTTCCGCAAAAGTGGCCCTCGATGGTGGTGATACCAAATGCATCGAAGAACTCATGGAAGCTGTTGATACCTACATTCCACTTCCACAACACGATAAAGACAAACCATTCTTAATGCCAATCGAAGACGTTCTCACCATTACTGGTCGTGGAACAGTCGTCACTGGTAGAGTCGAACGTGGTATCGTTAAAGTTAACGATGAAGTCGAAATCGTTGGTATCAAAGATACTCAAAAGACAGTTGTTACTGGTCTTGAAATGTTCCGTAAGATCCTTGATTACGCTGAACCAGGCGATAACGTTGGTGCGTTACTTCGTGGTATCAACCGTGACCAAGTCGTTCGTGGACAAGTTCTTGCTAAACCAGGATCAATTACCCCACATACCAAATTCACCGCTTCCGTCTACGTTTTGAAGAAAGAAGAAGGTGGCCGTCACACTGCTTTCTTAAGCAACTACCGTCCACAATTCTACTTCAACACAACAGATATTACTGGTGTGATTACACTTCCAGCTGGCGTTGAAATGGTTATGCCAGGTGATAACGTCGAATTAACAGTCGAACTCATCCACCCAGTCGCCATCGAAAAAGGAACCAAGTTCTCTATTCGTGAAGGTGGCCGTACAGTCGGATCTGGCTCTGTTACCGAAATTATCAAATAATTGTTTAAAACAATTACAAATATAGACCTCTTCGGAGGTCTTTTTTGTTGTCTTTCTTTCTTATTTAATAAATAATTATTGTAATATGAACGCTGAAAAGAAAGTTCGTCGACAAACTCTTCCACGTCACACTTTAATGGCGCCAATTGGGCGACGCATTGCTGCGACATTTATTGATGCTGCTTTTGCTTTCCTTTTAGGATTGGTTCTTTATTTTGCTGGAACGCGTTTAATTTTTTCTAACTCTATTCTTCGTAATGAAGAAAAGTTATATCAAGAAGATTTCCATTCCCATCTTTTCTATTATGATAGTGAAAAACAAACTCGCGCTAACTATAAAGATGGCGTAGCTTATCAAACTTATTTGGATGTTCTTTCATATTATTATATGAATTACCTGACTGGTGAAAACATTCAAGTAGATGAAGGCTACACTGGTGATCCGGATTTCTTTAAAGCACCAAACTATAAGGAAAACGTTAAAGGAACAGAGATTCTTCCAAAAGACTACTATACAGTGATGTGGTTCAACAAAAACATCCTTGAAATTGAGGATGATATTCCAACCGAGAAGACCACTTCTTACTTCCAATATGTCCTTGTTGATGGAGTTCCAGACAAGAACCAAATTGGTATTAGAAGAGATCGTCATTACTCTAAGACCGTTGAGAAAGAAGTCATGGTTGGAGAGAACGAAACAAGTAACTTTTTATTCACCAAATATGAACAGGCTTATTTTGATTCTTTAATGCAACAAGATTTTTATTTGCCAGTATATGAAAAGGTCACTTTACTTGTCTCTGTTTCGTGGATGATTCCATTATGTGTTTCTGCATTGATTTATTATGCAGTTATTCCGCTTTTTAACAGCAATTCTGCCACATTTGGTAAGAAATTCTTCAAATTAGGATTATGCGGAATTGATGGATATTCGATGCAAAAATGGCAGCTTTTCTTACGTGTTGTCCCACTCATTGTGACCATTATTGGAATGTTCTTAATTCCTTCTTCAAGTTACTATTTTTCGATTGCAATGGGCGTGATTATTTTGATGGCGTCGATTGCTCTATATGCGGCCTCTCCAAAGCATTGCGCTCTCCACGATTATGCTGCCCGAACACTTTGCATTGACGCAGAAGCCTCAATCATTTTTGATAACGAAATCGAAGAGGAAGAATTCATTAAAGCCGAAGATTCTCAAGCATGAAAAACGTTGAGTTAGCAGGTTTATTTAAACGCATTGTTGCTGCGGTGATGGATGGCTTATTTGCCGTCTTCATGTTTTTCCTTTTGGTCACTTATGTTACCACGCCAATCGCAAACAAAGCTTCAAAGTATCAACAGCATGTGATGGACATTTATCAGCAAGAGATTGCATCACATCTATACTTATTGCTCCAACAAAACGACAATGGTGACTATGTCACCGTCGAAGTTAAAGACTACGTTACTAAACTAGAAAATAATTCCTATAAGCGTATTCACGATATCTATGATATCGCACAAGTTACAACAGACGATTATATCCGTCATTTAAATTATTACTACACAGTTTATTTAACTGGTGATATTTCTCGCGTTGAACTTCCAAAAGAAGGAAGTTATGATCCGATCGCTGACGGTTTTGTTTCTCCAACATGGAATGTTGAAATCGATGGAAAACTACCAAAAGACATTTATACAGCACGCTATTTTAATACAACGATTATGGGGCTTTCTCCTGAAGGAGAAGAAAACCAATCTGAATACTATGCCTACCCTCTTAAAGAAGGAAATCCAGATTATGAAGGGCTTCCAGTTGTCAAAGAAGGTGTCGATGCCGATAAAGTAAAAGAAGATATTCGTAAGCGCGTGTATATAGCGACAAAACAACTTTATGAAAGTGATTATATTGCTTCACGTCAATCTGAGATTCGTTCGATTCAATTATGGACTGAAATCCCTGTGTACGTGTTCGTCGTAGGCATTGTCTATGTCATGTTCCCACTTATTTTTAAGAATGGTGAAACACTTGGTAAACTTTCATTGGGCATTGGTATTGTTTCTAAGAATGGATACAAGGCAAAGAAGCGTCAAATTTTGTTTAGAAGTTTGGTCTTTTTAGTCGAAATCACCTTCTCATTATTCATCGTTGGTTATGGTCTAACTTCCTTTGCTACACTTGGTGTTGGATGTGTAATTATGATGGCTGTGGCGGTGTTCACCAAGTCTCATCAAGCACCTCATGATTTAGCCGCAATGACTGTTGTTGCTGATCTTAAAAAATCGGTTTTCTTTGAGAGCGCTAGTGAAGAAAACAAATACGAAAAACAGGTCAATCAAAACATCGAAAATCTCAATAAATACGAGCCTGAAAATCCTAATATTATCCAGGTTGGTGGCACAATTATTGATGAAAGATATAAGCCTAAAAAAGAGAAAAAAACAAAAAACAAAAAGAACGAAAAATAGCCAACAATTGCTGGTTTTTTTCTCGCAAAACCCTAATATTTTTATTTCTTGAAATAATAGCGTTTTTTATCTTCTTTTTTACTCTAATCAATAACTATGTTATTATTTACGTGTAGTTACAGCTACGATTAATACCAAATAGGAGGTGTTCTATGGAAGTAAGAATTGAAAATCTTACTAAAACCTTCATCGGTCGAAAAGGTGTTGAAACAACTGCTGTAAATCATATGAACTTTACGATACCTGACGGAAAACTCGTCGGGCTTTTAGGTCCATCTGGTTGTGGTAAATCAACAACGCTTTATATGATCGCTGGTTTACACAAACCAACAGATGGTCATATTTGGTTCGGTGATGAGGATGTGACAAACTTACCTCCAGAAAACCGTGGTATTGGCTTAGTTTTCCAGAACTATGCTCTTTATCCACATCTTTCTGTGAGACAAAACATCCAATTCCCACTCGACAACGTTCGTTTCGCGGGCGCATTTGGCGAGGAGAAAAATGCTGTTGCCGACGCAAAGCACGACATTAAAGTCACTGAACACGACATTGATGAAAGTAAGAAGGCCGTGAAAAAGGCCGAAGCCGCAATCGAAAAAGCTAAAGCCAAGAAAGAAAAGGCTGAAAAAGCTGAAGATGCGGTGGGTGTGGAAGAATGCGAAGAAGCAATCAAGCATAACGAAGCACTCATGAAATCTGCCACTGAACGTATCCCAAATCTCGAGGCTCATTTGGTTGAAGCTCGTAAGAAACTTGAGGAAACTGTTCAAAACCTTGAAAAGGCGAAGGCTGCTTTTGCAGAATTAAAGGTCAAAGACCCAGAAGCTGCTAAAGAAAAAGGCAAAACTCGTCTATCCAAGGCTGACAAAGATGCCATTGCTTATGAAATGGCTCGTATTGTCGACATTGATCAATATCTTGATCGTAAACCAAAAGAACTTTCTGGTGGTCAACAACAACGTGTCGCTATTGCGCGTGCGTTAGCTAAGAAACCAAGAGTTCTCCTTCTTGACGAACCATTATCAAACCTTGATGCTCGTTTAAGACTTCAAACTCGTGAAGAAATTAAACGTATTCAACGTGAAACCGGTATTACTACCGTCTTCGTCACACATGACCAAGAAGAAGCTATGTCAATTTCTGACACCATCGTCGTTATGAAACTCGGTGTTGTCCAACAAATTGATGAACCTCAAAAAGTTTATGAAGAACCAGCGAACCTCTTCGTAGCGAAATTCCTTGGTTCTCCAGCTATTAACGTCTTTGATGGCGAAGTCAAAGGCGGAAAACTTCTCCTTAACGGTAAAGTCTTTGATACCGATAAGGTTTATGGAAAGGTTGATCGCAAGGTCAAAATTGCTGTCCGTCCAGAATCCTTCTCACTTGTGAAGAAGGGAGGTTTAATTCCTGTTGAAGTTAGACAGGTCGAAAACATTGGACGTGATATCAACGTAGTTGGCCATGTTGAAGAACAACCAGAAAACCATATGAAGATCATTATTCCAAGCGAACTCCGTGAAGAAGTTCTTGGAAAAGAAAAACTCTCATTTAATCCAAAACGTTTCTACGTCTTTGAAGAAGAGGGCGATCGTATCAAATAACTTTATGAGATTTAACAAAATCAAACAGAAAGGAGAATATTGATGGCTGAAAAAGTAATGAAACTTCCATCCGAAGTCTATGCCGAAATTAAAGACAAGACATTGATTGGTAAGCGCCGCAAAGTGCAATTACCTCAATGGGCTGTTGCCTGGCTTGTCCTTGTTCCAGCATTGATTTTCTTGGCGTTATTCATGTTCTATCCAATCATCAACGCGTTCCTGATGGCGTTTATTAACGACTTCCAGTACGTCCGTGGCGGTGGAACATTCGCCCTTGGTAGTTTCTTTAAAGCATTATCAAACCCATGCGTTCTTCCTTATGAAGGCGCAGTAAACTGTCGTCGACGTTTAGACATCTTTATGTCATTCGGGTTTAATAACTTTGTTAACTTATTCAAAGATGGCTTGTTTGCTCAATCCATCTTGAATACCGCTATCCTTGTTGTCGTTGAAGTCCCATTAACAATTATGATCTCTTTGTTAATCGCGACCTTCTTAAATAACATCAAGGCGTTGAAAGGCTTATATCAAACCATTTTCTTCCTACCGTATGTGACTAACTCCATCGCGTTAGGTTTAGTGTTCAATATTCTTTTCTCGTCATCTAGCGGCGGTTTAATTAACTTACTTATTGCCCGTCTCGGCGGCTCACCTGTTAACTTCCTTGGTGATAGCCCAAATAACTATATGTTACCTGATGGAAGCATTATTACTCTTCCAGCAGCAACAAAATTCCATCAGGGAATTGTTATCGTCGTTAACGCCATTTGGAATGGCTTGGCCTTTAAGATCCTGGTCTTTATGGCTGGTCTAGCTACGATTGATAAACAATATACTGATGCTGCGAAAATCGACGGAGCAAACGGGTTTACGATTTGGAGAAGAATTACATTACCGCTACTTTCTCCACAAATCTTGTACATTACCATCACGTCATTTATTGGCGCCTTCAAGATGTATACCGGTGTTATCTCGGTTTACTCTCGTGGGCCATTCGACTTTGGTGGACCAAGCGGAACAGATTGGATGCCAGTCGTTGGTTGGATTTATAAATCCATGTCAAATGAAGCTGTTGATCGAACCAACATTGGTATTCCAGCAGCAGGCTCTTTAGTCTTACTCGGAATTATCTTGATTATTACAATCATTCAATTCGGTGTAAGTAAGAAGAGAGTGCACTATTAAGGAAGGAGGATAAACAATGGCTGAATTATATTTTGCTGATGAAGGCGCGTTACGCCGATACAAAGCAAAACGTATTGCGATTAACGTGTTTCTTTACGCATTCTTAACATTATTTGCCTTATTTATGCTGCTTCCGTTCGTCTTAATGATTGTTGGTTCATTGACCGAAGCCAAAGCATTTGACGAATTTGAACAAACAGCAGACTTTGCTCAACTTGGATTCAAAAACTGGTCATTTAGTAACTTCGAACAAATTTTCTCAGGAAAAATTGTTAACCGTGTTACTGGTGAAATTAGCGAAACTACAAGTTTCGCTCAGTTCTATTTGAACACCATTATATCAGCGGTCGGCTCAACTGCAGTGACAGTTGTTACAGCTGTTCTTGCTGCGTTTGCATTTGCTCGACTTGAATTTAAAGGCAAAAACATCTTGTTCGCATCATTACTTGCGACTATGATGATCCCGGGCGAATTGATGGTTTTAACAAACTATCAGACCACTAAGGTTATCGGTTGGGAAAATACATTCTCCGCGTTAATCTTCGTGCATGGCGTGTCTGTGTTCTATGTTTTCTATTTAAGACAAACATTCCAACAGATTCCAAACGAACTTTATTTAGCGGCGAAAGTCGACGGTGTTGGCGACGTTGGTTACCTCTGGAAAGTTATGGTACCAATTGCGATGCCAACAATTACAACAATTATCATTCTCTCCCTTATGGGAGCATGGAACTCCTACGTCTGGCCAATGTTAGTGGCTAACGGTTCTTGGAAGTATTCCTCGAATGGTTATGATATGCGTCTTGTTTCTACTGGTTTGATGTCCTTATTTAACACTCAAGCCAAAGGTATGAGCGCGATTAAGATTGCCGGTTCAATGGTTGTTACCTTCCCATTGTTCGTGACATTTATTATCTTCCGTAAATACATTATGAGAGGTGTCTCTCGTAGTGGTATTAAAGGATAGAAGGTAAGAAAGGGGGCATACTTTATGAAAAAAGTATCGCGTATTATTACAGGTGCTGCATTCCTCGGAATGGCCGTGGTTGCTGCAGCATGTGGAAAGTCCGGCGGTGGAGGTAAGAGCGGAGTCTCATATAACTTCACTATGTGGACCGGATTCGGTAACGACTATACCGGACAAATCGATAAAGTTGTTAACAAATTTAATGAAAAGCACGATGGTCAAATTCATATTAGCCACGACAAGAAGGGTGACTATGACTCTCTTGAAACTCAAATCTTAAACTCTGTTTCAACTTCTAAATTCCCAAATATCGCCTGTGGTTATCCAGATCACTTCGCTGAATATTGGAAGAAAGGCATTCTCAATCCTCTTGATGACTACATCAAACGTTATGATGAAGAACATGGCGGAAGCATCATGTCGGATTACTATGACCAATACATGAAGGAAAACAAAGAAATTGGTTATGATGACGATGGCACTGCATTTACATTGGGCTTACCATTCAACAAGTCAACCGAAGTCATGTTATGTAATGGCTATTACTTCGACTTCTTCCATGAACAAAATCCAGCAATTATTGTTCCTGAAACATGGGATCAATTCGCAACAATTGTTCCATTAATTAAAGAAGTTGTTGTAAGAAAAGGCTTAGAATCTGCATCTGCCAAATTCATTATCGGTAAGATCAACTCTGATAATCATGCCTATGATACTAGAGTGTCTGCTACTAATGATGCATCTGGAGGAGAAGTTGTACTTCAAGAAATTGAAAAGGTTTCAAACGAAAAACAATTCTATGCTCTTGGTTACGATAGCCCAGATAACGCGTTCATTACAATTCTTCACCAATGGAATGTTCCATATACTTCATATTCTTATGAAGACTATAAGAACCATGAACAATATGGTAAAGCATTGTTCTGGTCTAACAGTGATGAAAGCGTTAAATCTCCAACTCGTGATGCATTAAATTTCTTCAAAGAATTAAATGGCAAAATTATTGAAATTGATGTCAATAATGACTCAGTAATCGATCCAAATACTGAAAAATTCGCTCAAAACGGATTTGGTGTTCCTGCAACATTTGGTGAAAAACTATTCTGTACTACACCTCTTGAAACAGGACGTTGCTTATTTACCATCGGTTCATCTGGTGGTCTTAACAAACCTGATTTCGAAGGTAAGAGATTAGATATTAATCCAATTCCTTACAAAGATGCTGCACACAAGGCAGTTATTTCACAAGGTACATCCTTAGGATTATTCAACCAATACACTTCACGTGAAACATATGATGAAGAAATGTATCAAGCATTCTCCACCATGGTTGAACTTACAACTGGTGAATTACAAGCTGAATGGGTGACATCAACCGGTTACTTCCCAGCTTCTAAATCTGCTTATAACCATCCAACATATCAAAACTTACTCAATAACGACAGCCCAACTCGTTTAGAGAGCTTATACCGTGATGCTGGTAAAATTAACGGTACAACTTATGCATCTGGATGGGAAAGATTCGTTGACCCAGGATTCTGTGGTTCTAACTCAATCCGTGTGGCTGTGAAGAAAGTTCTCCAACAAATCACAAGTGGTACTTCGATTGATAGTGCTTTAGATGAAGTTTGGAGTACAATTGATGCGAAGGTGAAATAATTATGAATAAAAAAGGATTATTAACACTTCTATGTGCGGCGGCTTTAGTTTCTGTTGCTGGATGTAATAAATCTAGCGGCAAGAAGAAAAAAACCGACGAATCACCAACTTCTAGTTCTCAACCAGATGGCGATGAAGCCAAGATGTGGAAAAACGGCTTTGCCGGCTGTGTGGCTATCGGCGGATCTAAATCTGCTACAGCTGACACCGAAGATGCCCTTGATCCTGCATCTGATACTTCGATGATGTTCGTCGTCTTCGAAGATCAAAAAGAATTTGGTATCGCTGGTAAACCAGATCGATACAACATCACAATTAACTATGACTTCTCCATGGATAATGGCGATGCCAACAATTACATTGAAGCCAAAGTCAAAACAGCTGATAAGACAGTTGTCTTCTTCAAGAACTGGCCAGCTGCCGGAACTGATGCTGCCAATTATCCACGAATCAAAGTTAAAGCGACAGGTACCATTAATGGTGTTTCCCAAGAACGTAACTATAAGTTAGTTCTTTCACCATTTACCCGTCAATATGCAACATTAGAACTCTCAGACGTCTATGCTAAACACGCTTCAAAGCCATGTTTAAAATGGATGGATGAAAACTTTGTTCCATTTAAACAAGATGCTCCAGTTGCTAACGCATATGGACCAAGTGTTGATTATGATCCAGCATGGCAAGCAACATGGGATGCCGAAAAGAAGAGCTTTATTGCTAACGTTGAATCCTATGGACGTGTGACTTATGTCTCACCAGATGGTAACAACGGCATTCTTCAAGCCGGTGATCACTGCATTCAACTTTATCAGTTAGTTAACTATAAAGGTTGGGCTGCTACTGGTTCAACATTAATGAACCAAGATGTCATTGTTCGTGGAACACTTTCTGGAGGTTATGGAAACATCCAATTCTCCTATATTGATGAAATCATTCCATTACCATCGGGTTATGGAAAAACAGTTGTTCCTCCAACAGCTGCTGCTCAATTCACAGAAGCGATGATTTCCAATACTTCCTGGGCTGATAATCCAATCTTTAATAAGGTTGTGGCTCCAACAAGCGTCACCTACCAAGGTAACGTTCACGTTATTCACAACAAGAGTGGCGGTGACGCAACAGTTGTTGATGATGAAATTACAGGTTCCGCATTACAAAGCGTTGACTTCAACTCTAAACGTTATGAATTTGATGTCAAAATCGGTTCAACCAAGTTTAAAGTTCAAACTGACTACCACATCATTAAAGATGAAGCTCATCCAGAACTTGCTAACAACTTAAAGACTCTCGTTAACAAACCAGTTGGTTCATCCGTTCAACTCGGCGGAACCATCCGTTGGTTAAATGATCGTTCCAAAGTTGGTGGCAACGATTACTCCACACGTATCGAAGGTGAATGGGAACTCGTTCCATTCCTCGCTGAACACGTTGTTGCGTAATTCAACTCACTAAAATTAAGAGCTCGTGCAAAACGGGCTCTTTTTTATTGTAATTTAAGTTTACTTATAATATATTATTTAAGCACAACGCGCCATTAGCTCAGCTGGTAGAGCAACTGACTCTTAATCAGTGGGTCGTGAGTTCGAATCCTACATGGCGCACCAAAACGAATTAACCACTCTTTGAGTGGTTTTTTCTTTAACTCACGACCTGATTAAGATAAAATAAAAAACATGAGAACGCTCATTGTTTTATCGGCACTACCAGGAAGCGGAAAATCAACTTGGTCAGAACAATATCGTTTGACAAATAAGCATGTCAAAATTGTTTCATCTGACGCGATTCGTAAAGAACTTACTGGGCAATATCAAGATTTGACTCACGAGAAAGAAGTTTGGGAAATTTACTTCAACAGAATTAATGAGATTTTTGATAAATATGATGATGTCACGGTTATCGCTGATTCAACAAATATCACCAACAATTTTCGGTTAATTCCTCTTGAAAAGTGCCCAAATTACGATCGTTGTGTGCTTGTTGTTTTAAAGAAAAAACTTGATAAAATTCTTGAACAAAACCTCATTCG
>CAMGZN010000026.1 GCA_946183335.1 uncultured Caryophanales bacterium
GATGCAATCACTTTATTGTTTGAATCAATTTCGTTCTCGTGGAAAGCAACTTTTTCAGTCAGCATCTTGAGAAGTCGATATATTTCTTCTTTCTCTTCCACTCTTAGAGCATAGATTTGGTTGGATAATAAAACGAGTTCCTGTGGTTCAACAAATGTTGTGGCTCCGGTATCTGAGATATCATGAATCATGCCAGGGACTTTATTTTTATAGCTTGTTTGAACTGGTAGGACAAAATGGTCATTGCGAATCGTAATGGCCTTTTCAGATAGGAATTCAGCATATTTCATCACAAGTCCGCGTGACACATCCTGGACAGAACTCGATAATTTCAAGATTTGTTTACGAATACGGTTTAGTTCCGTACTTGCTGTATCAAGCACTGAGAGGCTTGGTGAGATAACACGACGAATCTGATCTTCTAAAGAAGACAAATCGAAAAGTTGTTCCTTTAGTTCAAAGATTGATGGATAGGTATGTCGATCAAGTCTAGAGAAATACTGGTTCAGTTTTTGACTGGTTTCGATATCTAAGGCGATATGGTCGAGTTCTCCAATGGAAAGAACTCCACCTTTTTTGGCAATCTCTAAAAATTTTGTTAAATCAAAAGAGGCTTGAATTGGTAGAGAATCACGTTCATTTAAAAGTGACATCATTTCTTCAACTTGTTTCAAAGAAAGACGGATGTCATCTTTGTTTTGAAACATTCTCAAAGATAAAATCTTTGATTTAGCAACTTCGCTGTGTGTTTCCGTTGCGATTTCATCCAAGACTTTTTGGATTTCGAGCGTGCCATAAATATCGAGCATAGCGCTATTATAACACAATTATTTTAGACCTTAACTAGTGAAGGTCTTTTCCTGTTTGTAAAAATTTTTGAACACTTTTAAGAAAAATTTACGCATTAAGAAATATAAGGAGATTTTTGTTTTTCATCGTTGTACGTCAATTTGTATTTACATTGTAATTACGTTGTAATATACTAGGGTCGAGGTATATTATGGCGCTACTACAAGTTCGAATTGATGAAAACGAAAAAGAGCAAGCTTCCTTAATTTTTAAGACTCTCGGTTTAGATTTATCAACCGCGGTCAGAATGTTTATCTGTAAGTCGATTATCGAAAATGGTTTGCCATTCGATGTCAAAACAGAGAACAAGAAGGAGGAAATTTAACATGCCAAATCGTTGCATTATTGAGTGTCAGAAAGAAGTTGCTGACCAAATCAGTTCTTTTTATAAGAACTACCAAAAAGAAAATAGCGGAGAATACATTAAGTTCTTTGCTAAAAAAGACGATGTAATTGTCACAGTTTATTCCAGTAAGAAAAACGATACATTCAAAGTTGTCTTTATTGGCGAAAGTGCTTTAAGCGAAGCCAAACGCTTTGATGAAAGTGCAAAGCTTTCAGAAAAGACCCAGGAGAAAGAAAAGGAAAAGGCTCCAACAAAAGCCTGTTGGCTAGCTCTAACAGATCAAATTGGTTCTGACGAAGTTGGTACCGGAGATTTATTTGGCCCAATCTGTGTCTGCGCTGCTTATGTCAAAAAAGAAGACATTAAATACTTAAAAGAACTTGGAGTGGATGATTCTAAAAGAATCACCGACAAACATATTCGTGTCCTTGGAGAAAAACTCATTAAACGTATTGAGTACTCCCAAGTAAGCCTAGATAACCAGAAATATAATGAAGTAAATGAAAAAGGCCTCAACATGAATGAGATGAAGGCCAAGATGCATAACCAAGTTCTTAAGAACTTAAAGAGCAGGCACCCAAATGTTCAGATGACAATTATTGACCAATTCTGTGCTGAAGATACCTACTATTCATACTTAAAAGGTGAACCTGAAGTCGTTGATAAAATTACCTTTAGAACAAAAGCCGAATCTTATTTCCCATGCGTCGCTGTCGCAAGCATCATTGCTCGTTATAGCTTTTTGCAGAAGATGGATAAAATTTCCAAACATTATGGAATTCAAATCCCGTTTGGAGCCAGTTCTAAAGTAACTGTTTTTGCGAAAGACTTTGCAAAGCGTTTCGGCGAAGAAGAATTAAAAAAGATTGTTAAAGCGAACTTCAGCAATCTTAAAGAGATTTTGTAATTATTTCAAAGTCTTGAGAAAATCTTCAAAATATGAAGGCATTGGAGAATCAAAATCCAATGCTTTTTTACTTCTTGGGTGAATAAACTTGATGTAATGAGCATAGAGAAGTTGCCCATCATCATAAATGGCACGATTTCCCTTGCCATAAAGTGAATCACCAATGACTGGGTGACCAATATAATTCATATGCACTCTAATCTGGTGAGTGCGTCCAGTTTTTAATACACATTCTACTAAAGTAGAATTAGAAAATCTTTTTAAGACTTTGAATGATGTTTCAGCATCTTTTCCGTTACGAAGATCCACTGCCATCTTTTGTCTATTTTGTTTATCGCGTCCAATTGGAGCGATGATTTGTCCATTGTCTTCACTAATCACACCTAAAACCAAAGCGTAGTACTTACGAGAAAGTGTGTGATCAACAAGTTGCTCTTGGAGTTTAACATGGGTAAAGTCATTTTTTGCCACGACAAGAAGTCCGGCAGTGTCTTTATCTAAACGGTGGACGATTCCTGGACGGAAATCACCGTTAATTGTGGAGAGGTTGTCACTATGAAATTTGAGTCCATTCGCTAATGTTCCGCTCTTATTTCCGGCGCCTGGATGAACAACGAGTCCTTTTGGTTTATTAATGACCATTAAATCATCGTCTTCATAGACAATATCAAGAGGAATATTTTCCGCACTTAAATCAGTTTCTTCCTTCGGCAAATCATTGACGAAAATTTCATCGTTTTCTTCAACTTTATATGAGGCTTTTTCAGACTTGTTGTTAACCAAAATTAGACCATCATCGAGATAGCTTTTTATTTTTGTTCTAGAAACATCAGAAAGGAGCTCAGATAAGGCCTTATCCAAGCGTGTATTTGCTAGAGTTTGATCAACAATAAATTTCTGCATTATTCAGATTTTTCTTATTCTTTCTTTTCTTCATTTTGAGCAGGAATTGCTGGTGATTTTTCAATTTTATCTGCGTTTTGCTTGTCATTTTTCATTTTGAGTTGAGCCTCTTCGGCCTCACTCTTTTTCATCGCGTCACGAATGAGTTCAATGATAAGTAAAACAATGAGAATTCCGACTCCAACAACAAGGGCAGAATCAGCAATATTAAACGTTGGAAATTCACCAGTTGGCAGATAGAAATCTAACCAGTCAACAACACCGGAAAATCCAGTTGTGCTTTCCCAATAAAAACAACGGTCAATTAGGTTGCCAAAAGCACCGGCAATCATTAGGGCAAAAGCAGCTCTCATCCACTTGCCCATCGTGGACATTTTCTTCACATAATAAGCAATCAATCCGCCTGTTAAAACAACGGAAATAATGATCCATAAAACACGTGAGGAACTACCAATTGACCAGGCAGCACCTTCGTTGGTTCTGAAGATGATGTAGAAGAAGTTTTTAATGACTTCTACTCTTCCACTATCACCAGCGTTTTCTGCACCAAAGTGTTTAATCACAATCCACTTGGAAACAATATCAAGGACAAAGATTAAGACAGCAAGCCAAATGAAAGAGAAGAAAAATTTCTTCGTGTTCTCTTTTGTGAATGTTTTCTTAAAGAAAGCTAAAATCTTGTCCATATTATTTACCTAAAGCGTGTTTACAACGAGCACACACTGATGTTTCTTCATCTACTGGATAAAGTTCATCAACATAATTCCAACAACGTGGACACTTCTTCGCATCAATGTGATATGCTTCGACTTGACCTTTCTCCACCAATTCTACTTTAGAAACAATGAATAAACGGGCTAATTCACTGAGATCATCACATAAATGTGATTTTATAAGGAACTCACTCTTTGGAAGCACTAATAAGGCTTCTTGAGATGATCCGACTAATCCTTGTGCACGAATTGTTTCGATGGCTTTGTTTGCTTCTAAACGAAGTTTGACAAATTCTTTGTATTCATCAAGGACTTCTTTACTAAATTCGTGACTTTCCTTTGGATAGTCAAGTAAGGCAGCAGACTTACCGTTATAGTCAGGCATATTCACATGCACCTCTTCCATCGTGAATGGGAGCACAGGTGTGAGGAGTCTCATCAATGTTGATGCGACTTGATAGATAACACTTTGAACTTGTTTTCTACGTGGGGAGTCCACTGCTTCACAATAAAGAATGTCTTTGGCGATATCTAAGTAGAAGCTCGAGAGGTCAGTTGACATAAATGTCATAACGCGAGTAGTCGCATTAATGAAGTCGAATTCATCAAAATGATGAATAACGTCATTTTTTACATCTTCTAATGTGGCTAAAATGTATTTATCAACTGGAGCGTATTCCTTGACCATATCCTTACTTGGATCAAATGGTTTACCTTCTCCATTAGCGAGGTTTCCTAGAAGGAATTTGAAGGTGTTACGAATCTTACGGTATTGATCAGCAACTTGCTTTAAGAGGTTCTCAGAGATGCGAACATCTTGCTGATAATCAACAGTCGCGACCCATAAACGGAGAATGTCAGCACCAAAGATGTTACACATCTTAAGTGGATCAACACCATTTCCTTTAGATTTATGCATTTGCTCACCATGTTCGTCTAAAACCCAACCATGAGAAACAACGCACTTATAAGGTGCTTTATCATAACAAGCAACGGAGACAGTTAAAGATGAGTTAAACCATCCACGATATTGGTCGCTACCTTCAAGATAGAGATCAACAGGGAATGGATGACCATTTTTCACCATGACGGCATCAAAGCTACTTCCAGAGTCAAACCAGACATCCATGATGTCTTTTTCTTTCGTGAATTCTCCACTTGGAGAATGAGCATTCTTATAACCTTCTGGAAGGAAGAATTTCGCATCCTTCTCATACCAGATGTCGCAACCATATTCATTGAAGACTTTGATAATGTGGTCAAAGACTTCTTGTTCAATGATTGGGGTTTTGTCTTCATTATAAATAATTGGGATTGGTACACCCCAGATACGTTGACGAGAAATACACCAGTCCGTACGGTCTTTAATCATGTTGGCCATACGTTCCTTACCCCAGGCTGGATCCCAACGAACAACATTGATTTCTCTTAAAAGTTCGTCTTTAATCTTGCCTATTGAACAGAACCATTGAGGTGTTGCACGGAAAATAAGTGGCTTTCCTGTACGCCAGTCGTGTGGGTATGAGTGCACGATTTCGTCGCACTTAAGTAAACTTCCATTATCTCTGATAATGTCGAGAACAACTTTATTAGCATCTTCATAGAAGAGACCAGCAAGTTTTTCTCCACAGTCTTCCGTCATTCTTCCTTTATCATCCACTGGGCAATAAGGTTGAATGTTATATTTTTGGCAGACAGTAAAGTCATCCACACCATGTCCTGGAGCGGTATGAACTAAACCAGTACCACTTTCGTTTGTAACGTGTTCTCCAACAATGATAACTGAATCACGATCATAGAATGGGTGTTTGGTCTTCACGAATTCTAGTTCTTGACCTTTGAATGATTTGATTTCTTTGCATTCAGTTAAGCCAAGTTCTTCAACTAAACGGTCCTTGAATTCTTTTAAAAGAATTAGGTCTCCTAAATTAGTATGGAACAACGAATATTCAAAACGTGGATGGACACTAATCGCGAGGTTCGCTGGAAGAGTCCATGGAGTTGTCGTCCAGATAACAGCTTTACTTCCATTTGGGACAACACCTTTTCCATCTCTAACTTCAAAAGCGACATAAATCGCATAAGACTTAATATCTTTATATTCGATCTCAGCTTCAGCTAAAGCTGATTCGCTAGACCAAGACCAGTAAACTGGTTTAAGTCCTTTGTAGATAAGGCCTCGCATTGCCATTTTCGCAAAGACTGAGATTTGGTTGGCTTCAAATTCCTTGTTAAGAGTACGGTAGGCGTTATCGTAATCACCAAGCACTCCTAAACGACGAATTTCTTCTTTCTGTTTGGCAACTTGTCCTAAGGCGTATTCACGGCAATATTTACGGAATTCACTAACAGGAGTCGTTTTACGGTTCACGCCTTGTTTAATGACTTGGTTTTCAATTGGAAGACCATGTGTATCAAAACCAAAAATAAATGGAACATAATATCCACTCATAGTTTTATAACGAACAATCATATCCTTAAGGATACGGTTGAGCATATGGCCACAGTGAATGTCACCATTCGCATATGGAGGACCATCGTGAAAAGAGTATTCTTTGCATCCTTCACGATTCTTTAACATTTGTTCATAGAGGTGTTCGTTTTTCCATTTTTCGACGAGAACTGGTTCTTTGGTTGCTAAATTACCACGCATTTCAAAATTCGTTTTTGGCATGAGTAATGTTGTTTTTAGTTCCATAAATAACTCCTTTAGAAACGCAAAAAGCGCTCCTAGATAAGGGCGCTTTCACGCGGTACCACCTTATTTCTATTAATAAATTAATAGCGCTTATATAATTCTTTAACGGGAATCATTCGAGAAGCTTACTTAAACTTGTTCAGCTTCTTTTCTACTAGAAGTGATATTTATTTCTGCTTGGTGTTAGGCTTCCACCGTCCCTAACTCGCTAAAACTAGTTTAGAAATAACGTTGTCTTCTAGGAGACTAAATTTAATTAGTCAATATTACGATCCTTGAGGAAGTTTGGAAGGAATCCTTTTTCTTCCTCTTGAGGTTGTTCTTCAATATTTTGTTCAACTTCTCCAGCAGATTGTTCAACTGGTTTTTCTTCATCAGCTTTATACGCTGGTTTAACTGGTTTATCGTATGTTGGCACAGCTGTGAAGTCGAATTCTTCGGTGAAGTCACTAGCGATCACGCTAACTAAGATTTGGTCAGTAAGTTGATCATTAATTGACACACCGAATTTAATATCAACAGTGTTTCCAGCGGCCTCGATAATTCTGTCAACTGTTTCTTGAGCTTCATATAATGAAACTTCAGAACCACATGTGACGGCGCAGATGGCGCGACGTGCGCCATTGATACTCGCCTCTAAAAGAGGTGAGTTAATCGCGTTTTGTGCGGCATCACTGGCGCGATTTGGTCCACTACCCATACCGAATCCGATTAGGGAGATACCAGAATCTTTTAATGTGTTTCTCACGTCAGCAAAATCGAGGTTAATGAAGGCTGGCATTAAGATTAAGTCAGTAACAGTCTTCACACTTTGGGCGAGCACGCGGTCACTTTCTGCGAACGCTTCGCCAATTGGTTGAGTGCCGTTAACCATGAGGAGTTTATCATTGGAAACAATGATGATGGCATCAACTGCGTCTTTAAGTTCATTTAAGCCTTCAACTGAGTTGGCGATTCTCTTTTTACCTTCAAAGGTAAATGGCCGAGTAACAATCGCGACTGTGAGGGCTCCACTATCCTTTGCGGCACGAGCAATAACAGGCGCAGCACCTGTACCAGTGCCTCCGCCCATACCTGCAGCGATAAAGACTAGGTTTGCTCCAGAAACGATACGATTGATTTCATCAATACTGGCTTCAGCCGCTTTCTTACCAACACTTGGCTCGCCACCAGCGCCTAAACCACCGGTAATCTCTTCACCAAGAACAATACGATTTGTGGCTTTGGATGTAGCTAATGCCTGACGATCAGTATTGGCGACATAAAATTCGACACTCGAAATATTGTCATCAATCATTCTGTTAACAGCGTTGTTTCCAGCACCACCAACACCGATGACAACGATTCGAGCTACTGCTTCAAAGTTTTCATAATCGTCCATAGTTTCTCTCCTTTACTTACTAACGTTCAACACGTTCAATATTGTTTACTTTATTACGTTGGTCACTTAATGCGCCCTTATAATGTGTAGCGCACATTAGTCCTCCTACCAAAGGTAGATACTTTGGATGGCGGATACCAAGTACATCGCTATCTAAGAAGATAACTTCTTGTTCAGCATATTTTTCTTTGACTAATGCTTCTAATCCGTGAAGCTTCGAGAACCCTCCGCAAATTACAAGAGGAAGCTTTAATACTTCAGGTGGATAATCCTTAAGCATTGTCATTAAAGCATTATCAATTTGTTTGAAGTAGTTATCACGGAAGAAGAGGTCAATCGCGTGATTGAGGTCTTCTGGATATAAATCTACTTCAATGCCTTCTGGGTTAGTTGAACGGAGTAGACTTGGTTTAAAGGCTAATTCACGTTCAAACTTACCATGAAGTTCTTTGAGCTTGTTGGCGTCTTCGACACTACAATTAAACTTCTCAGCAATGGAGAACGATAAATCGTTTCCTCCAACTAAGATATGAGTTGAGATAATTGGAGCGTGGTTTCCAACAAGGGTGATATTTGTCACTTGAGCGCCCATATCAACAAGAATGTAATCTTTGCTCACGCCATGCTTACGAGCATAAACAGATAAAGCATATGGGCTAACACAAATACGTCGAACCCGCATACCAGCGCTTTCAACCAGACGCTTAAAAGTATCAGCGTATTTACGAAGCATGACATGTACTTTCGCATGAACATACACCTGGTTAGATGTATCACCAATAGGTGGCTCAATGGAATAACGATCACCATCAAGTTTGAAGTAATCTGGAATAATATCGACAATAACTTTATCAGATTCAATTGGTTCTTTCTGAACAAGAGAAATAACATTAGAAATATCTAATGTATCAATAATCGATGATGGAGAAACAACATTAGTTGTTTTCTCTGATTCATAAATCTCTAAACCAACAGGTGGAATCACTAAAGTGACATCGTTAATTTCATAGATTAGATGTGTTTTTTCATCATCAATAGATTTCAGTTCAGAAAGAATCGCGACAATTTTTTGTTCGTCTAAAACTTCGCCACGAGAAATAAGTCCAGAAATTGGACGTTCGGCTTTTTGAATAATGACTGGTTCTCCATCAATGGATCCACCAATAATTACTCGAACATAAGTGTTTGAGATCTCAACAATTGCGACACGACTTTCCATATTACTAACGAATATATTTTATATATTGACTAGCAATATCGCAACAAAAAATATCAAAAGAAAAAGGCGAACAAGTTCGCCTATCTTCATTTTTATGACTTTTATTGTTTTAAAACAATATCACTTTGATTAACTTTGCTATGAGCTCTAATGGCAAGAGGAATTGTGATTGACAATGTCAAGCCAGCGACAAGGGCAAAAATAATCGCTACTTTCTTCAAGAGGAAGTAACGTGGATTCTTATGATGCTTGTAGAGTTTGTCCTTCATCATTTTATCCTTTCAATCGCTCTTAGTTTGGCTGATCGGCTGCGTGGGTTTTCTTCTTGCTCAGATTCACTTGGAAGAATAACTTTAGTATTCACAAGTCTATAATCTGGTTCGTCGTCCTTGCTTGGTAGAGAAAAGACATTTCTTCTTGTTCCTTCCACTTTCGAGACTTCTTGGAACATCACTTTTGTGATGCGGTCTTCTAAACTATGGAAGGTTATGACGACAATTCGTCCACCAACATTAAGCACATCAAGGCCATCTTTTAACGCTTCTTTCAATGCTCCAAGTTCATCATTAACTTCGATGCGTAATGCTTGGAAAATTTGCTTAGCTGGATGACCTTTTTTGGCTAATTCTTTTTGTGGTTTACAGGCCTTAATTATTTCAACTAAATCAAGGGTAGTTTCAACCGGTTTTTGTTGGCGTTTTTCAATAATTTTACGTGCAATTTGGTAGGAATATTTATCCTCTCCATATTCACGAAAAATTCTGGTTAATTCTTGGATAGAATATGTGTTCACAACATCATAAGCAGTGAGCTTTTGGCGAGTGTCCATTCGCATATCTAAACGTGAATCTTCTCTATAAGAGAATCCACGGTTTCCTTCATCAAATTGTGGGGAGGAAACACCAAGATCAAGAAGGATTCCATCAACTTTTTTAACACCTAGTTTATCTAGGTTTTGACGGAAGTTTCTGAAGTCATCACGAATGATGGTTAATTTGTCTTCAAATCCCTTGAGATTTTCCTTTGATTCTTCAATGGCTTCATCGTCTTTATCAAAGGCGTACAGATGTCCATTTTTTAATCGCTTGAGAATCTCTTTGGAATGACCACCACGACCGAGTGTTAAATCAACATAAATTCCGTCTTCTTTAACACTGAGTGAATCAATTGCTTCATGAAGTAAGACTGAAACGTGCTTACTCATGGTGACTCTTTTCTGCATTATCTTCGTAATGCTCTTCAGCTTTGGAAGAATAATCTTCCCATTTATCTATCGACCACACTTCAAAATGGTCGATAACTCCGACTACTTTAACACTTTGGGAGATATGATATTTTTTGGCCAAAGTAGTCGGAATTACGACACGGTTAACTTTATCAATTTCTAGACAGAAAACTGATGAAAGGGCGAGACGAATGTTTTCTCTTTCTTTAGAAAGGTTAAAATCTTTCGCCTCAAGTTTGGAGACAAGTGCTTTAAATGATTCTTCTGGATAGATGGCTAAACATCCATCGAATCCTTTGAGAATGTAGAGTTTTTCAGAAAGACCGCTTAAAAATTTACTTGGAATAACAAGTCGGTTTTTATTGTCTAATTGGTGGTCATAACTTCCAAAGAACATACTTCTCCCATTTCTCCCACTTTAAGATATTTCAATTATACAAAATGAAAAATACTCTGTAAACAGAGAATAAAAAAATCTCAGAATTAACCGAGATTTGATGGTGAAATTTCCATTAATTAATGGTTATACATCGTGTAATTGGAGTTAGCTCCCCAAAGAACATTTGCGTATTCTGGGTGGTCAATAAATGGGTTTCTACAACCATGAATTGGCTCAATTCGTCCAGTGATTCTTCTTTCCCAATCACTAACTGGATCAAGATTGCTCCAATAGGAGAGAAGTTTAATTGCGTAATCAGTGAAACCAAATTGGTCATCGTCATGCCCACTGAAAATTAAATCAGAATTATGACCGGAATCTTCTGTCCAATTATATGAATTTGAATAACGTGCTACGGCATAGAAATAAATGCGAGCAAAGTCTCCCTTTAGAGAATCATCTGGTTCAAAAACCTTCATTGATGTTGTTGACCATGCTGGATCTGAAGATCCAAGTTTGCAGAAACCATTTGCAGAACTGTATTCAGCAGTTTTAACCATACCAAAACTGAAATTACTACGTTTATTATTAACATAACCATCTGTTGGAACAACGATGTATGGATCGGCCCCTTGATTAGATTCGGCTCCACCCCACCAAGATTTTGGAATAGAGTGTTCGCGATTATAAACATCGCCTTCTTTTGAATATGAACCTGCTTGATCGGTACCCGGACGAAAGTTAGTAATATTTGAATAATAATCAAACATCTTTCCATCATCACGAATATATGCAGTTTTATATGTTGTCCATAAATCACCATATGATCCTGAGTGGCCACTAGAAGTATAGCTTCTCAATGCGCTTAAAAGCCCATGCGAATCAC
>CAMGZN010000027.1 GCA_946183335.1 uncultured Caryophanales bacterium
TTTAATGATTCCAATGTAGTGATCTTGATCATCAACTAATGGAACAAAGTTTTGGTCTAACGCTAAAGCGTAGACCTCCATTAAGGATGAATTAATAGTTAAACACTTATATGGACGATAATGATCAATATCTTTGACGTAGATATTCTCCGCGAAGGCTAGATTAAAGTTAGCTTGATTCTTAATGAAGCGGAGAATATCTCCTTCAGATAATGTTCCTTTATAGTGACCTTCTTCATCAAGAAGAGGCACCACAGTAAACTTATGTGCGTCAAACTTCTCTAATGCCTGTCGGATGGTGGATTCCTCTAAAAGATAGAAGGTCGCTTTCTTTGGAGTTAATAAAGGGATAATGGATTCCATATCTTTAATATATTACACCAATATATAGATAGGCAAATATTGATAGGGATTAAATAATAAAATATCCTGGATTTGTTGAAGAATTCACCAGCAAATCCCGGATATTTGAATAAGAAAAGACCATGCGACGAACATGGTCTTTTCGTAAGCGATTTAATTAAGCTCTCACTAAATCAACGTATCGAGCAGTTGATTCAGTATCACTGGAATCAGATAAGCGAACTCTCATTGTGTCATTCTCAGAATCATAAGAACAAACACGTTTTGTTCCAATAGATTCTCCTGGGAACAAGGACAAACGAGTAAAGTCGGATGTGCTGTATTCCTTAGTGAGAGTAAATGTAATTGTATCTCCACTGATAACATAAGTGAAATATTGAGTCCATGTTCCTGATGGAGAAGAACGAGTTAAGGAGTATGTTCCTGTTCCATCGTCACAGAGGTTAATCACCACTGTACATGATCCCGCATAGCTAAATGATGCGGTATAGTTCACAAGAGACATAATATGAATATCATAGTATGCATACTTAGTAATTCCGCCTTCGGTGTATGAAACAGTCACTGTTTGATTTCCAGATTGAGACATATTGTATCCAGAGAAGGAACATTCTCCTTCAACATGGGTCGAGCAAGTTCCGTTGCTATACCAAGCTGTAACACTTCCACTTCCAATGGAGAATGTATCTCCAACAATGAAATCAGTCTTAAATGTACCACCAAGTTCAATAGAACTTAGTTTTGGCAAATCTTCTTCACCTTTCAGCGCATAGACTAAGAAACGAACTTGGACATAGCCTGGATAGGTTTCCGCGGTCATCGCTGGAACATCAGTTAGTGTTACAACAGAATCAGTCTTAAAGTCTTCTGTATTCGTGTATGTGACTTGATATAGAGGAGAACCCATATGATTCACAGTTGTGAACTTATATGGAGCTAAATCACTGCCATAGGCGGTAACGAAGGCTGATGCTGTCGCGTAATCACTAATCGCGATTCTCATCATCGTCGCAGATGTGACGAATTCATAATCATGAGAGGAAGCATTCCATTCATCAGTCTTATCTTCAAACTTAGTAATCGCGATGGATGGATCTAAGTTAAATTGAGGAACATATGTTGAATAGCTACGTGCCGCGATATATTGGTTAAACTTACCAACAGTATCAATGTTCGTGGCTTCAGTATAACCATTAAAGATGATCCAGAAGATTCCATTTGGGAATCTAACACTTGGTTCGATATATCCCATCTCTAATTTGGCATATGAGTGAGTCATATGCTCATAATCTGGGATATCTCTTTCAAATAAACGAGAATTTGGACGAACTGGAGTTCCTTCTAAGAAGTTCTCATTGACATATTGATTGTAATAAGAAGTTACGAGGTCTCCTGAGTCATAGTTGTTATAAACAATCTTATGGAAATGACTTGTAGGTTCGTGTTCATAATCATCATCAAATTCATCAACGGTCACAGAGTATGAGGAGGCTCCACTTGGGAAAGCTGGAATCACTCCATCATTGCGCTCATTAAATAACGCAATATCATCGTCACTCCACGCATTACGATTTGGATATGAGTCCGTTGGACTAGCTAAGTAAGCTTCCATCGCGGTGTGATGTGTATTAGAGATATGAACAATGTTTAACGCGACTTTGATTTTGGCATGAACTTCAACCTCATCAAAGAAGATATAATCAAAGTCCGCGTTCATTGTTAATGTATGGTTATCTTTATCAACAGTAAATGTAACTGCTTCTGGAGCACTTAATAAGTAAGCTCCATAACCAGACATGTTATACGCTACAGCGATAACATCTTCATTGCTTGTCGTGAAAACATTACTTGATTGGAGATATTCACCTAAGAAGAGGTTTTCAGCATTCACATCAAATAGGTCAGTAATACCAACACTGCCATTTGTGGAATAGAATCCATTCGTGATAATCGAATCACCTAAGGAATCATAATAATCAAAATAGACATAACCTTGTGTGCCTTGTTTGATATAACCAGTTTTATGACCTAAGGAAGTATATTGTCCATTACCAGCTAAACACTGGTTATTAATCATGATTATTTGGTCATCAAAGCTACCACCTTCTTCAGATTCATAACCTTCGATATAAGAATGAACATTAACCGTATAGTTATGATTATTTAAGATGGATGACTTTAATGAATTAAATTCATCTAAGTATTGTTGGTCTGTACCTGGTTCAGGTGGAACAACACCTCCACTGCTAGATGGAGCTTCACTTCCAGAGGAAGCTGGTATCACTGAACTAGATGAAACTGGTTCAGCACTACTGCCTGGGACGACACTACTACTTGGAGCTGGTGTCTCAGAGGAAACTGGGACAACACTACTTGTTGGACCAGGTGTTCCACTAGATGAAGGTGATCCTTCACTAGTTGGAGAGGATTCACTGGTTGGTGAAACCTCACTAGTGATACTAGATGATTCTTCTTGTTTGCTGGATGTTTTCTTCTTTGAAGAAGATTTAGAACATCCTGCAATCACTAGTGGTATAGCAAGAAAGATAGGAAATAACTTTTTAGAATTCATTGGTTACCTCCTTAATCTAACGTTAAAACGGTAAATTCCGAACGTTGATATTGGTTTTTGTTTGCTTCTCCAGATGAAGCTTGTGAACTATGGAAAAACACGGTCGCTTTATC
This sequence comes from uncultured Caryophanales bacterium, assembly GCA_946183335.1. GTDB lineage: Bacteria > Bacillota_I > Bacilli_A > RFN20 > CAG-826 > Fiminaster. The sequence goes on from CAMGZN010000027.1 coordinate 3,049, forward strand.
ACCAAAAATACCAATGTAGTTATAGTATGAAGCATTAAATCTAGCGAATAAACGATATCCTTGATATGTTGTTGAATTTCCGATCGCTTCCATTCCAGCAATCGATCCAGCTGCAGTTGATGTGTAATTAACAGTAATTAACGCACAACTTTCATCATATACCCATGTAAATAAAGTGTATTGAGTTGCAGCGTCGGTATTGTAATAGAAGGAATAGTAGCCATATCCATCTGAATTCAAATGAATTGACATTGCTGAATCTAAATTCGACTTATCCTTAACTGTTGCACTATAAACAGCACTACTGAATGATTCTGTTTGGTTGGCGCATTCATATGTCAAACTCACTCCAGTAACGTTTCGTGCAGTAGCACCACGAGAATTTGATGTTTCAGTAATCTTAATAAAACGATCGTATTCGTTAAAATTTGAATAAGTTGCTCCAGATGTTGAACAGCTTAATGATGTTTTGCTTCTAAATGTGACACCATCAGGAGATGTTTGTAGATCAAGCTCAAAAGAGGCCCCTGTAGTAACAGTGATTGAACTAATCGCTTGGTAACGAATACCATGTGTCATTGAATCGTCTGCATAAAACATCAGTGTTAAAGCCTCTAAAGACGAATCGTACATTGAAGGAACAGTGCCTAAAGCTCCAGAGCTTCTACTTTTTCCATTTTGTGAAAAAAGGTAGATATCGTTTCCGTTTGGAGTTTGTTTTTTATATGAATATGTTGTGTCAGACGCCGAATAAGCATCAGCACGAGCAAAAGAAACACTATATTCATTACCAGTAGCTCTAGCAAAATTAGAACCGATACTTGAAAATACTCCGCTTAATGAGAGCGCAACGGTACCAAGTACCATTGATGAGCCAATCGCAATTAGGCTTAAAATTTTGACTTTCTTTGTCATAAAGGATTCCTCCTTGATACTGTTCGCAAACAATATCTAATTTAATTTTTTATAATTAAACACGAATATAAATATAATTGCAAACTTTTTATATCAAAAAGATTTGAATTAATCGAAGATATCTCTTCTTAACAAACGTAAAAAAAGACCCATTCTTGGTCGAGAATAGGTCTTCCTTTATCTATAAATAGATAGGTAATTAAATTTCTTTACGTTTGCGTAAGAAGAAGAATCCACCTAAGGCAGAGACTCCGATTACGGAAACAATGATAATGATTGCAGTAGGATTGCCTTCAGAGATTCCAAATGGATCAAGGACAATACGTCCTGAACCAATAGTTTCTGGATCTCTACCTAAGAAGTCATTATACGCTTCTAAGCCTTGTCCTTTGAGGTATTTGCCGACGACATAGTCATATTTAGCAATAGCCTCAGCGGTTGCTTGAGTTGTGGTTCCTGTAGCTTCAACAACAGTAGAGGTACCGGAACCAGACTTAGTATAAGTAGCGTTCTTTAAGAGATTTTGCTCATATTGAATAGTAATTTCACCGTACGCATCAGAGATAGCACCCCAAACAGATGTGCTTGGTGCGGTAGCTCCTTGATTACATGTGAGATCGTCTTTCAATTTTGTAGCGATATTTGCTGCATAAGAACCTTCTTCAACAAATTGAATCTCTGGATCGCCGTTATTTGTATTGAGATATCCTCTCCAATCGTTATTATCTTCATAATATGATAAGTAACGATATGTTGATCCAGTCGTATTTTCTCCAACGTGATATGATCCGGCAGTCTCAACAGAAGAATTATCCAATAACCATGATTTCGACGCTAAACCAGAGGCAAAATTACTAGAAATAATGCGAATACTTGTGTTTGCACTACTTGTTGCAGTTGTATTACATACAAGATAATACTTCACATTTGAAATTGTTGTTGTAATTTCATATGTGTTATTTGCAGTTAATTTAACATCAAAAGCAGTCATCTGGTTAGAAGCAGTAAGATCAACACCAGTAGGCGATGAAGAAGCTGCCTCCGCTTTAAGACCGACCGTCTTATCGCTGTTCATAATGTAATAACGGCCATTATTTGTTAATGGGCCAGTAACATAATTAATTGTTCCGCTTACATTAATTGATGTTGTCAAGGATGACAAGGATTGGTCTAAAGGTGTAACAGTTACAGATACAGTCTTTTGAGTAGTTTCCGAGACAGTACCAGGAACATCATTTGTTGATAATGTAACATAAGCAGAGATATTCTGATTTGTTTGTCCGTTTGAGAACGATCCTTTTGCGGTTAAACCAGAAAGGTTCCACGCAAGATCCCCAGAATTCGCACTTAATGTTCCATCAATACCTGTAATGGCAGTTAATGTATAACCAGGAGCAGAATAAGCTGTTAAATAGCTATTTGCATCATATTCGTATGTAGAACTATATTTCTTTAACGTTCCATAAACAGTCACTTCTGCTCCAACAACAATGTCACTAACTGAGTTAAAGTCTGCATTATTTAAACCTTTACCGCCATAAACTTCTAGCATGTCTGTTGTAGTTCCATCATCGCTAATCCAATAGGTAATAGAATGATAACTTTCATTATAACTATCAATTTGAGCGATTGTTCCTGAAGTATAAACATTTGTTATACCAACATTAGCGTCAATTGCTGCACGAGCCTCAGCAACACTATATGGAGATGAAGCAGTACCATTTCTAACAGTGAAAGAAATTACAACTGGGGTAACTGTTGAACCTCCTGTTAAACCAACTGTTAAATCAACCGTACCGGTTGATACTCCAGTAACAACAACTGTAGATGTATCGCCTGAAACAGAAGGTGTTCCAACAGAAATCTTTCCTGAACCAGCAGTAAATGTAATGGTACCAGTTGCCCCATTTTCCTTTGTGGCAACAACTGTCGCTGTCTCATCGATTCCCAAATCTGTTGAACCGACAGTCACATCAACAGTTATATACGGGTCATTTGTTTTAAGTTTGAATAATGCTGGGGCGTTACCTTGAGTCGAACTATAAGCCGCCCAACCACTATTAGTATTATTTCTTAAATATGCATTAGCTGAATCAGAAGAAGCAATTGATCTACCATAATTGTGGAAAACCCATTTAGAATCTTCGTAGGAAATAGTCCATCTTGCTAAATCGGTAACACTATCCACAAAAGCTGCTTGGTTTTTGGTGCTTGTACCTGCAAGATATTTACCAGATTCTTTATTTATAATAACCCAATAATTACTTTGAGCACTTTCTTTAGCAATATGATAAACAATGCCTGATGCAGGATTTTGAATTTTGTTTGAAGTAACAGTTGGTGTAACGGATGCGTTTGCGACTCTGCTGCTTACGATGGTATCTCCTAATGCGTATGTAAATGCGGAGTCATGGCTTAAGATTACATAATCGGATTCGACGAGCGTGCTAGTATAAAATTCATATTCAACGACTGGTACGCCTTGGACGATATAAGTAATAGACGCAGTATGATTTGAATCAGCTGTCACAGTAACAACGAAAGTATCATTTGCAGAAAAAGTTAATGTTGCCGTTCCTGCTTCATCGTCAACAATTGCTACACCACTAGACGGAGCACAAGAAATTTCAACATCATATCCGGTAGATTCATCATCGTAACCAACGATATATTCTATCGTTGAACTAATAGAGGAACTTCCGCTTGCATTTAATGGAATCTCGCCTCCATCTTCAGGATCTGTAATGAGTTCAGTTACTGTTTTAGTAGAAGCTTGTTCAGCATAAAAAGTAGCAGACTTAAATTGCACAAATCTATTTGAGTTTCCACTTACACTAACATTGAAATCAAATGTAAAATAGCAACTTGACCAATCTTGACCAGTTGGCCTATTGAATGTGATTGTGCTGTTTGCCGCAAATGTTCCAGCAACGCTACCTACAGTGCTAGCACCAGCAGATTTGCCAACTAAAAGCGTTAATCCATTAACAGTGATACTGCTAGCTGCACCTACTTCTAATTCGACTTTTGTAATATTTTCAGTTGAAACAGAGGCATTTGATTTTACATATCGATGTACATTTGAAAGGTTTTTGCCACCAATACGCCAAGGATTCATTGTAATATTTCCATTAACAATCCATTCGACGCTATCTTGTGTGGTAGAGTTGTCATCAGCATACCCACTTCCAGTACCGGTAGTAGTTCCGTCTAATTTATAGACTTCAACTTCGGTTCCAGCTTTGGTTTCACTAGCTTTCACTTGTCCACTAACAGAGACACCTACTCCGACTACCATCGCTGCACCAAGGGCCAGCGCGGCAATCTTTGTAAATAATTTGTTCATATTTATTTTTTCTCCTTTCTTTTCTTCCTCCAGTCCTTTGACTGTGAGGATATGAACAATTTCGATCTTTATTGTTCGCCTCTAAATAGATGAACTAAAGATCTCACCTACCTTTCATATCCTTACGTAGTCAATAGACTTTATAGAGTGATAGAAAAATAGATGTGTTCTCTCATCAAAACAAAGATGTGTTCAATTAACACGAAAAGTTTTGATGAGTTGTTAGGAGAATCTCTTTCAGAGAATATTATGCATCGATATTCTTTTTATTTGATTCTTCTAACCGAGTTCAAGATCGAAACACATCTATTTTGACCAGAAACAAATGTGTTCTCTTTTGAACTCGGCTTTATTTTATACGCGTGTGTATTTTTTAGCAAGCACACATCTATATGTGGTGCGTAGATAATACAAAGTATTATTTTTACCCAAAAATTTTTTATTGAAGTCAAAAATTGTTTGATTAATTTTAAGCACCCCCTATATATGGGTGTATAGATAAAAAGAAAAGACCTTTTGATTAAGGTCTCATTAAATAAATTAGAATGTGTAATACTTATGAACTTTGTTCGGATCCCAATCAAAGATTAAAGAAAGCATTCTTAATTCATCTTTCGTATAACTTCCTTTTTCAGTGATGAGTAGACACCCAAAACGAAAGATGGAATAAAAGAGTGCTCCTGATAGAGATCTAAACCATGTTCTCATCTGATCAAGGAAGTCTCCAGTAAATCCATCGTTCTTGATTGTAAAGAAAGATTCAATACGAAGTTCTTTTCCAAGAATTTTTTCTATGAATTCTTTTTCTAACATATCCGAACATTGGTTAAAAGAAATAAAAAGACAAAGAATGTTTCGTAGATGTTCATTCTTTTTCTCTTCGGATAGTCTCATCTTATTAAATTCATCAATGATGCCAATATAAAGTTTTTTGGCGATTTCATCACGAGTCGAGATTGGCCAATTGACATAGGTATCTAATAAATCAATAACTTGTTTCATTTTTTTATTCTTCATCACCAAAGTGATGCTTCTTAATGACCTTTAAGATGGACTCCAGCCCGAGATGATGATCTAACATATATTGATAAACACGATCAAAATTTATTCGATCTTGTTTATTTCCATAATAGATTAATAATTCTCGCGCACCACTCTTGTTTGTTGGGCGTAAACCTAATTCCAGATAATAAACATATTTTTGTTCATTGTCTTCTAGACAGCGATCTCCGCTAGTTGATGTATATAGGCGTGCTAAAGCTAAGGCGGCTCGAGAAATATGATCAACAGAGTAGGAGATCTTTTTCGCTTTTAAGGAACTCTCATAATATTCTCTAGCTTTATCGAGGTCTCTTGGGTAACCATCAATTTGACCATATAAATAATATTCCCCGACCTCAAATAAAGCTGGTCCAAAATCTCCATCAGCAGATAATTTCATCAGTTTAGCGCGGTCTTCTAATGTAAATTCAACACCGTTATAAGCGAAAATATCATAATATGGACTTGCGATTAAATATGCACATTCTAAATTACCGTTTTCCGCGACGATGAGTTTCTCATAACTTGTTAAAGAATCATAATCAGACTCAGTGATGTTTGTTTGATGAAAATACTTTCTTAAGAAAGATTCTCTTGTTTTTAATGTTTGATAGTACTCTTCTGTCTTTTCCATACTTATAGTTTCTCCATCGATATGAGTTGATCGATATATGGTTTAATTCTTTCAAGCTTTTCTTTGGCTTCGCTAAATCCATGATCGGAACCTTTTAAGTACCAAATAAAAGCACTCGATGGATCAAGGAAATGAGGCACACCACCTTCCCAGTTGGCATAGTAATCACCTAATGGAAGGGCGGCATGATAATATCCACGTTCATATGCCTCTTTTTTTAATTCAATCGAACGTTTTAAGCTATGTCCGACAATCTTGCCATTTTCATAATAGGTCGAAAGGTTATATGCCCCACAACCATTACCGAGTTCATAAGCTTTTTTAGCAAATTCATAAGCTTTTTTAGAACTTTGTTTAACAAAGATACCTTTTTCATAAAAATAACAAAGGTTCGCCATCGCTGATGCACTACCTTTTGCGGCGTTAGATTGATGCTCACGAATAATTTTACTAATCGCAAACCAATCGCCTTCGATTAAGGTCATATAATATTGGGCTGATGGATCTTCTGGATTAGCACCGAGGAAGTATTTATAGGCTTTAACTTTATCAACTGGGACACCTTTACCTTCATAATAAAGTATTCCTAGACAAAGGTAACTGACTTGATAACCTTGATTAGCGGAGCGTTCATAGAAGTCTCGAGCCACGGTAAAATCCTTATCAAAACCAATTCCTTTTTCAATTAGATGACCAATTTGATATAAAGCAACAGAATCATCTGTATATAAATAGTCGTGATAAATCTTGGCGGCTTCTTCTTTTTGGCCATGTTCAAAAAGAGAAATGGCTTTTTCGATTTGTTCAACTCTTTCACTCATGCGTTTTTATTATACAAAAAATGTTTTAAAGATTGTTAAATGAACAAAGTAAATCATCCAGAAAACAAGTGTTTAACCAATCTATGGTTGCCTTATTAACTACTAGCGAAAGAATGATTAGTTTATGACCTTGCCTTTTTTATTTCTTTACAGCAAAAAAGTGATTTGCTTTAATATGTGGCGAGATGATTTGGTGGGACCTTAGTCGTCCTGTGCCGACGTATCAGAGAAATCTGAGGCAGAATCATCTTTTTCTTTTTCAAAAAAATCTCTGATTATTTTGTCGTCAACATTATCAATTTCCCAGTCGTCATGTCTTTTACCAAATTTATCTTTCGTGTCATATCTAACTTGTGCAACCCAAAATGAGTCTGAATTATCTCCTGGGTTAGGATTTTTTGTTAGCTTAACTAAAACATGACCAGCAACATGTTCCGAGTGTGTAATTGTTACAAAAATATAAATGTTGCCCTTTTCAAGAAAAATATAGGCTGGATGATCAATTTTAACTGTTCGACCAGTTTTTGATTTAGCTAAAATTTTGTAAAAGCGAAATTCGTGCTTTCTTTTAAGTGGAGCATTCTTTGACTTTGATTTCATATAAAAAGTCCTCCTATTATCTAAATGCGTAAAAAAAAGACGAATTTTTCAAAAATTTTCTATGTACATATTTTTCTCAAAGAGAAACTTTTTATTTGATTATCACAAAAACGGTATATCCAAAAGAAAAAAACTCATCGATGAGTCCTAATTATTAATCCATCAATGTGTTTTATCTCTTTTGGAATGTTTTATTTATATTCAAAGTACAACCTTTGCCTAACATCATCTTCCTTTGGCTCAGACATCTATATATAAAGAATCTATGGCAAATCTAAGGTATTTAACCATGAATTGCTGGAGATTTTAATACTTAATCTTAAAGTAATCGAGATATGATTTAACGAGGTCTTGGCCATATAAACATGTATCAATTAAATAACCTTTTTCCCGTTTATATTCAGTTAATCCTCGATAGTAGAACTCTTTCATCTCGTCCTTAATCAATATCGGAACAATGTTATTTTTTAAACACTCCTTAAACATGATTAATCTTCCAACTCTTCCGTTACCATCTTGAAATGGATGGATGCATTCGAATTGATAATGAAACTCAATAATATCTTCAATCGTGTGTTGTTCTTTTTGATTGTACTGTTTAATTAGTATCGACATCTTTTCATGAACATCATTTGGACTTGTTGTTGGTTTTCCACCAACTTCGTTTTCAACCTTCTTATAATCCCCGACATTAAACCATGGTAAAGTCGAGTCTTTTGTATTTTGTTTTAAAAGATAATGTAGTTGTTTGATAAATGATTCGGTTAATTTGTGTTTGGCGTGATCAATCGTTAGATCAATACACTTGAAATGGTTCATTGTTTCAATAATATCATCAAGATTTGACGATGTTTGAGAGGCTCCGATAGTATTTGTTTCAAAAATTAAACGGGTTTGATCTTGGCTTAGTTTACTACCTTCCAT
>CAMGZN010000028.1 GCA_946183335.1 uncultured Caryophanales bacterium
GGACCGTGTCTCAGTTCCAGTGTGGCCGTTCACCCTCTCAGGTCGGCTACGCATCCTCGCCTTGGTGGGCTGTTATCTCACCAACTAGCTAATGCGCCGCAGGTCCATCTTTCAGCGAGGCTTTAAAGGCCCCTTTTAGCTTCAAGAGATGCCTCTCGAAGAATTATTCGGTATTAGCCAAGGTTTCCCTCGGGTATCCCAAACTGTAAGGCAGGTTACCTACGTGTTACTCACCCGTTCGCCACTCGGTTATTGCTAACCTCGTTCGACTTGCATGTATTAGGCACGCCGCCAGCGTTCATCCTGAGCCAGGATCAAACTCTCAAAAAGTTTTATCTTAGTTCAAAATTATAATCTGGTTATTGTATATAAAAAATTGACGTTAATGTTTCTTGTACATCTGTTTAGTTTTCAAAGATCAGTGACGCACTATATACTTTCGTATATCTCTAGGTTCCCTTGGAACGTGCGCTTTTCTATATTACTATTATGAAATAATTAAGTCAAACACTTTTTGAAAAAATTTCATAAAAATTTAAAGCCCCTTGGTTAGAAGGGGCTAATTTATGACTAGAATCGAAGATTCTACTCAATATTCTTTTTCCATAAGCCGTGGAGATTGCAATAGGCATAAGCAGAGAAAACGATCTCATTTTCTTTGATTGCAAACTCGGCAGCTGGCACATCTCCTGGGTAAAGGTGCTTAATTTTATATCCTTGATCAGTGTGTAAAACAATAAACTCAATGAAATGTTCATTGGTCATTGGGTGAATGACTTCTCCGACACGGACTTGAACAAGGTTTTCTTTTTCCTCGACAACTGGAATGTGTTTTTCAAAGGCGGCATCAACAGTGTTGGCACTTAAAAGAACCATTGGTTCTCCACAACAAATTGTTGGGATTCCTTTGTCTTCGAGCATCATCACCACTTTGCCACAGTGGTTACATTTGTAAAAATACATAATTCTTTTCCTTTATAAATATCGCGTACACGCCTACTTGTTATTGCTATAGAGGCGAACAACAATCGCAAGAATACGGATGAAAATGTAGATAAAATCTACATATAAGTTGAATGCACATAAGATTGCCGTGTTATTTGATTGCTCTCCTTGGTCAGCGACACGTTTTACACGATTGATGTCAAAGATGGTAATTAATAACATTGCAGCAAACATTCCATAGGAAATGAGCCAGTAAATGGTTTCAAATCCTGGGAAGAAAAGCATCCAGATGAGATTGAATAATCCAATAAAGATGAGACCAATTATCATACCAAAGCCAATCATTCCTAAAATGGAAAGATCGCGTTTCGTGAACCATCCAATGCAGAACATAATACCAAAGGTAAGACAAGTTAAACCAAAGGAAATCGCGATCAGATGGAATGGTACAAACATCGTAAATCCAGAAATGAATACGCCCATGACAATTGAATAGAGGACATAAGGAATCATTGGACGGGAATTCTGTTTAAAAACAGAAAAGTGGATCCATAGGATTAGCGGGATGTACATAATAAACGCGACGACAAAGAGCACAATGTAGGCTGTGGCAGCATCTTCATTGAGTTCATTGCCATAGGCAATTGGGAAGAATTGGGTAAAGATTAATCCAATCACTGCGCTAACGATCGCGGTAATACCGATCGCTATAAACATGTAGAGGAAAACTTTCGACGCCCATTTGGTCGTCGTATAGTGTTTGACTTCTGATTGTTTAATCGAATCAGCGATCATAAGCACCTCCTTACTTAGCAATATTTGCTATTAATTGATGGAAAGAATCGACTTTTAAGGATGCACCACCAACAAGAGCTCCGTCGACATTGTCTTGCATTAAATAATCATGCACGTTTTCTGGTTTAACAGAACCACCGTATAAAATACGGATTTCTTCGGCAACTTCACCGAATTCACGCTTAATAAGTGAGCGGACATATCCGCAGATATCTTCCGCGATTTCTTTAGAAGCGTTCTTTCCAGTACCAATCGCCCAGACTGGTTCGTAAGCCACGACGACTTTTTTGAGTTCTTCTGGACTTAATCCTTTTAAGCCTTCAACAACTTGTTCTTCAATAACCTTTTTGGTTAAACCCTTTTCAAATTGTTCGAGAGTTTCACCAACGCAGTAGATAGAGAACATGTTGTTTTGACATAAAGCATGTAGCTTTTTGTTACAAGCAGCATTAGTCTCTCCGAAGTAACTTCTCCTTTCGGAGTGACCAATAATCACCCATTCAATTCCTAGCTCTTTGAGCATTGGAATAGAAATTTCCCCGGTAAAAGCCCCATGATCTTCAAAGTGGCAGTTTTGCGCGGCCACATTTAAGGATGGGTTTTCTTCTTTTACAGCAGAAAGCGATAAATATGTTGGGGCAACACCAATTTCAACATTAAGTGAGTCAGCAAATTTTTGTAATTCATGACTTTCCTTGGCAAAAGCACGAGCTTCCTCGATGCTCTTGTTCATTTTCCAGTTACCAAATAATAATTTGCGTCTCATTTTACTTTAAAATGTCGACACCTGGTAAGTGTCCGTCGTTTTCAATCATTTCTAAGGAAGCACCACCGCCAGTAGAAACGTGGCTGAAGCTCTCCTTATAACCAAATTCTTTAATGGCTGCAGCGGAATCACCACCACCACAAACAGAGAAGCATCCTTTCAAGGAAGCAACTGCTTTACAGATGGAAACTGTACCGCTAGCAAAATCTTTTTGTTCAAAGACGCCCATTGGACCATTCCAGAAAACCATTTTTGCTTTCGAGATTTCTTCAGCAAAGAGTTTTTCGGTAGCTGGACCAATGTCCATACCTTGATAATTTTCTGGGACGTTGTCTTTGACAACTTCCTTCTTGGTCCAACCTTCAAAGGCATCAGTGACGACAGCGTCAACTGGTAAAACGATTTTTCCTTTGGCTTCGTCTAAGCACTTGCGTGCATAGTCGAGTTGGTCGAGTTCAACTGGAGAATTTCCAGTTTCAAATCCAAGAGCTTTCTTAAAGGTGTAAGCCATCGCTCCACCGATAAGAATTTTGTCACACTTCTTAAGAAGTGAGTCAATAACTTTAATCTTGTCGGAAACTTTCAAACCACCAAGAATAGCGACGTATGGACGATCTTCTTTCTTGACGTCAACACAACGCATTAAGTTAGCGATTTCTTTTTCGACGAGGTAACCACATGCGACTGGTTTACCTTCTGCTTTTAAGAGTTCTGGAATGCCATAAGTTGAGGCGTGTGCTCTATGAGCACTACCGAAAGCATCCATGACATAAGCATCAGCAACTTTGGCCCAATCTTTAGAGAGTTCTGGATCGTTCTTTTCTTCGCCCTTTTCATAACGGGTGTTTTGAACTAAGAGAACTTCACCGTCTTTGAGTGCTTTGACAGCAGCTTCAAATTCTGGACCACGTGTGGCTTTTGAAAAAGCAACTTCTTTACCTAATAAGCCAGCAAGTGTGGAAACAACGATTTCCATGTTGTTTTTAGCTTTTTGGGCTTCAACAACTTCTGGGGCTTCTTTGTGTTTCACTTTTCCAAGGTGGGAGAGTAAAACAACACGAGCGCCTTCAGAGAGGAGTTTTTGAATTGTTGGTAAGGCAGCACGGACACGGTTGTCATCACGTACTTTGCCATCTTTGAGTGGGACGTTGAAGTCAACACGAACGATGACAACCTTACCTTTGAGACCTTTTAATTGATCAACAGTAAGCATATTTTTTCTCCTTCATTTGAGACAAAGAGGCGCTACTTGGTAGCGTCTCAATCGTCTTATATGAGTTTAATTAGCACTTTTCGGCAAAGTACTTAATGGTACGAACCATTTGTGAAGTGTAGGAGTTTTCATTGTCATACCAAGAGACAACTTGAACTTCGTAGAGACCTTCACCAATTTTGGCAACCATTGTTTGTGTGGCATCGAAGAGGGAACCGAACTTCATTCCGATAACATCAGAAGAAACGATTGGGTCTTCGTTATAACCATAGGATTCATTAGCAACTTTCTTCATGTAAGCGTTAATGACTTCTGGGGTTAATTCGCCATCATATTTTACAACAGCTGTTAAGATGGTTGTGGAACCAGTTGGAACTGGAACACGTTGTGCACTACCAATAAGTTTTCCGTTTAATTCTGGAATAACTAAGCCGATAGCTTTAGCAGCACCAGTGGAGTTTGGAACGATGTTTGCGGCGCCAGCACGGGCACGTCGAAGATCGCCTTTGCGGTGTGGACCATCAAGAATCATTTGGTCACCAGTGTAAGCATGAATTGTGCTCATAATACCAGATTGAATTGGTGCGAGTTCATGAAGAGCTTTTGCCATTGGAGCTAAGCAGTTGGTTGTACAGCTGGCAGCTGAGATGACGTTGTCTTCTTTGGTTAAACTCTTTTCGTTAACACCATAGACAATGGTTGGGAGGTCTTTTCCTGCTGGAGCAGAAATGACGACTTTACGAGCACCGGCGTTGATGTGAGCCATGGATTTTTCTTTAGAGCAGTAGAAACCTGTACATTCTAAGACAACATCAACCTTGAGTTCTTTCCATGGAAGATCGGCTGCGTTTGGTTTGGCATAAATGGTGATTTCTTTACCATCAACAGTGATTGAACCTGGCTTGACAACGGTCTTTCCGTCTTCGGCTAATTCTGGTTCTTTGCTGCTAACAGTGTGTAAACCTTCACCAATATGACCGGCATAGCCACCTTGAGCGGTGTCATATTTTAATAAATTAGCTAACATTTTTGGGCTGGTTAAATCGTTAATTGCGACGATTTCATAACCTTCAGCACCGAACATTTGGCGGAAAGCTAAACGTCCGATACGTCCAAATCCGTTAATTGCAACTTTAACTGACATAAAATGTCCTCCTTTTTAAATTGCCGGGGTTATTATATCCTACTTTTATTTAATAAAAAAAGAACCACCTCAATGAAAGTGGTTTCAAACAATTTTAGTTTTACAAAAATTGAGAATTATAGGCCTTCAATTGTCTCAATTCCACGGAACAATTCTGAAAGGGTGATGCCAAAGGCATCGCTGATTCTTTCAAGGATATCAAGTGATGGATTTCTTCTTCCGTTCTCTAAATCACAAATATAATTGCGATTTATGTTCGCTTCTAATGCTAAATCTTCCTGTGACCACTTGCGAAGGGAGCGTAAATAACGAATTCTCATTCCAAGTTGCATGACTGCTTTCATTTCAGTGCTCCTTTGTATTTTTCAGCGCTAACATGGATTGCTCTAAAGAGATGGTTAATATTTGAACGAGAGATATTTTCACCAAGTTCATCACTCATTAATTGAGCAAGTTCGTTTAACGAAGCGTCATCGTGTTCCAGACGAATTCTCATCAGAGTTTTCTGCTTTAAATTTTGGACATGATCAATGCCTAAAACTTGATCAATAATTTTGATGTCTTTAATCTGTTTTTTGCTAGAAGAAGTGGTCTTATTGTAGTTAGCGTAATCAAGGTTTTGCAGGCGATTTCCAATCGCTGAAAAGTCACGATCAATCCTTATTGATTCAAACTCTAATGTTGTATTAGTTGCACCCATCAGAGATAAAAGATCCACAATTTGCTGGCTCTTTTTCAAATAAACGACGTATTTACCACGTCTTTCCACCACTTTTGGAGAAAACTCCGTTAATTTACATCTAATTAATAATTTGGAGAACCATTTTGCAAAGTTTTCGTCTCTTAAACAAAACTCTAAATGATAGTTAGAATTCTTTGGAGAATTGCAAGAACCAGAGGCTAAAAATGCTCCAGAAATGTAGCCAGAAAGCATGTCATCAGTGTAGACGATATTTTTAGAGATTTTCCCTTCTAAAAACGAGATCTCTAAATCATCCAAAAGATACTCACCTTCGTCGATGATAACATTATATGTTAATCTCTTTCTAAAATTCATAGTTTTAGAGTATGAAAAACGACATGTTAAACCATAAACTCTTTCAACAGAATAATAGATGAATTTTGCTGTTTTTGCGGACTCTGTTTTGACGATAATTTGTGGACGTTTATTACCTAAAATCAACGAACCATTTATTCGGATAAACGCCGATAACAAAGCTCGTAAATGCTCATCAGAAAAAGTGAGAGCACAGATCTCCTCTTTAACTTTCTGAGTAAACGAGACTTTAGCTTGCATTATTGCATCAATTCCTTATGAATAACTCTAGTTTTATATTTCTTTGAATAATATTTATTTAGGTATTCAGCGATAACAACGGAACGATGTTGACCACCACTACACGCCACACCGATTGTAGCGTGTGTGCGTTCCGATTCTTTTAAACGCGGAAGATAATAATCTAAATAGGAAATCACGTGAGTAAGGAACTGTTGCGTTACTTCGTTATCTAAAACATAACGGACAATCTTTTCATCAAGGCCAGTTAGGTCACGTAATTCTGGCACCCAATATGGATTTGGTAGGAGACGGACATCAAAAACGGTCTCAACGTCTTGTGGAACACTACGCTTGTATCCAAACGAAACGAACGAAACAATAAAATCGTTTTGATGAGAACCTAGAGCAACAAAAATGAGTTGCTTTCTAAATTCGTTTTTCGAAAATTTCGATGTATCAATAAAATGAGTGAAAGAAAGACGCATTTCATTAAGTTGTTTAATTTCTAAATCTAACGCTTCTTCAAGAGCTAATCCGTTAGACTCTTTTGGATGTTTTCTGCGAGACAAACGATATCTAGAAAGAAGTTCAGCTTTTTCGCAATATAAGCCAATGAAGTTAATGTGAAATTCACCGTAATTCTTGGCTAATTCATAGGTTTTAAGCGCAATATCCAAAGAAACAGCCAAGGCAACTTTTCCATATTTCTTTGGGTCTGCTCGATATGTTTCAAATAGTTTTTCAACGACTTCAAAAGGAACGTTATCAGTCACAAAAAATCCGTTCTCTTCAAATGTGTAGAGAGCAGAACTTTTACCAGCTCCACCAATACCAGTAATAATGTCTAATTCAATCATTTAGGTATCTCCTTATTTGATATATCTTCCAGCAGCTGTTGCAGCAATTGCGCCATCACTTGCAGCAGTCACAAGTTGTTTAAGTTTTTTGGAAACAATATCTCCAACAAAGAAAAGTCCAGGAATATTGGACATCATTTCTTCGTTCACTTTTATGCCAAATTGATCTTGTTCTGGTTTTAAGTTTGCTAAGAATTCGTCTGAAGATTTAGTTCCAACAAATGGGAAAACTCCCCAAACAGGGATCTCTTTTCCATTAACTTTAATTGCAGTTACGCCAACTTCATCTCCAACAATTTCATCAACAGGTGAATTAAGCATAACATGAATGTTTTTCTTCTCTTTTACTTTTATAAGTAAAGATTGAGAGCCTTCAAGTTCTTCATTTGGTACACAAAGGTATAAATCTTTTACTAGATTTGCCAAGTAGAGACTCTCTTCTAAAACGATATCGTTATTACCAACAACAGCAACGTCTGCTCCTTTGAAGAAGTTACCATCACATGTTGCACAATATGAAACACCTCGACCAACAAATTCTTTTTCGCCTTTAATTGTCACACCTTCAATTTTTCTTCCGGTTGCAACAATCACTGCCTGAGTATCGTAACTATCCTGATCCGTCACGACCTCAAACCCGTCCTCCTCTTTAAGAATTGTTTGAACACTTCCGTATTTTATTTCGATTCCTAAATGACGGATTTGGTCCATTAAAGAAATGAGAATATCACTACCGGTTGTGTTTGGAACGCCTGGATAATTCTCAATCTTATGGAGCTTATTCAAAAGACCACCAGGAAGAGAGTTTTCAAGGATGACAAAATCAGCGTTTGCACGCTTTAAATAAATCGCTGCAGTTAAGCCAGCAATTCCTGCTCCAATTACAACAATATCAGTCTTTTTCATACGATTTCCTCCAAGAATTGCTGGTAATTTTTGATGTGAAGGTCAATTATTGCACCACCTTCAAGTTTACGTGTTGACCAATCGACATATGCAAATTTCACATCAGCATTTTTTGCAGTTAGATAATCAATTTGACCATCTCCAACATATATAACTTTTTGAGGATCTTTTACCCCAAAATGTTCCATACATTGAAGAACTCCATCACCAGCTGGTTTAAGATGTTCAACCTCATCTGCACAAATGGTAAAAGGAATTAAGCTATCGACATTGAAAAGCTTATAAGTGTAGTCAGTTGCATATCGATGTTTATTTGTTACAACAGCAAAAGGGATTTTACGATTGTTCAACTCTTTAAGCATTTCCACAACGCCAGGATAGAGTTTGGAATATTTGACATAGTTTTTTGTCGATCTTTCACGAAACTCTTTTAACAAAAGAACTTGGTCACCATCAGGAAATTCTTTTTTAAGAGTCTCAGTAATCTGCGGACCAGAGAACGAAAGGATATGTTCAACACTAGGATTGTAACCTGGTCGATAAAGAGGATATAACTCCTTAAAAGTCTCGATAATCATTTGGTCGCTATCGAGGAGAGTTCCATCTAAATCAAACAAGATTAAATCGTACATTAAATGGTCTCCAATGTCTTTGGAGGTAATCCTTTCTTTTTGCGCCAAGCATCATAAAGATGGAATCCAATAATTAGGAGAATTCCAATACCGATCATCACGAAGGCAATAATCCACGATTGTAAGTATCCATAACCATCTTCGTGACTTCCGAGAGTAAAGCCTTCACGTAGCGGTTCAAGAGCGACACGAGTCAAGCCATACCAAATAACGTAGGCAGCCCCAATATCACCTAGTCCAATATATTTCTTTAATCCTCTGCCAATCGCATAGCGAAGGACAAAGAATCCGGCCAAGTCAATCACACTTTCAATAAAGAACAAAGGTAAGTGGTAATTACCATCGATATACATATTATTAACAATGATTTTTGGGAAAATCTTCATTACATCAGCACTAACAATCTGGCCATAAACTTCTCGGTTAAAGAAGTTGCCCCATCTTCCAATTGCTTGGGCAATGATGATACATGGTAAAACAACATCCATCACGTGACGAACATTAAGTTCCTTCTTATGAAGGAGAATAAATGGAACTGTTACTGCGGCGCCAAGGAAAATACCGCCTTGAACAGCCAATCCGCCTTCCCAGATTTTAAAGATTTCACCAACGTTTTTACTATAGTAATCAAATTCAAGAACCAAACATGACCATAAGCGAGCACCAAGAATACCAGAGATGAATGCAACGACTGCAATTGTTTCAAGCAATCCGTGCTTTTTGTATTTCTTATACATAATGTGATCGGCCACAAAATAAGCAATAATGGTTCCACCAACAATAAGTAAGCCATACCAGAGAATTGCGCCTTCTCTGCCTGGTTCAATATATCCAATTCCACTTTTGAATCCTAAACCATTTGCTAATGGATATGTCAGATAATCAGCAACGCCGGTTGATAAAAGATAAACACCAAGAACAAGAGCAACAACACCAAGTAATAAAACATCTTTTAAAATTCGACGTTCTAAGGCTTCAACACCAATGTTGTAATAACGAACAATAAATGCTGAAACAGCAACAGAAAAACCTGTTCCAAAGAAGTAGGAACCAAAAATTAAAAGGAAGTGCTCATAGACTTTTAAATGCCATCCACCATTAAGAACCAAACCATAGCTAGACGCAATTGTAAACATACCTTGCGCAAGTAAGAATGGAAGGAATTTAACCAGCAATTCACGGTTAAATACGAATTTTTGACCGCCAATCACGGACATTTTATTTAAGCGTAAAACCTGATAGATTGTGTATCCAAACCAGAACGATTAAGAGAATCATTATTGTCCTCCTAAAATGTGTTTGAGATATTGACCAGTATAGGACTCTTTAACATTACTAACTGCTTCAGGAGTTCCTTCTGCAACGATTGTTCCACCATGGTCTCCACCTTCCGGTCCTAAATCAATAATGTGGTCAGCGACTTTAATTACATCAAGGTTATGTTCAATCACCACAACAGTATCTCCGTGATCAACGATTCGATTGAGAATCTTAATCAAACGAGAAACGTCGTCGCTATGCAAACCAGTTGTTGGTTCATCAAGAATAAAAATTGATTTACCTGTTGGACGCTTTTGTAATTCGTAAGCTAGCTTAACACGTTGAGCTTCACCACCAGAAAGCGTTGTTGCTTGTTGACCAAGTTTAATATAGCCAAGACCGACATCATTTAATGTTTGAAGTTTTCTCATAATCGATGGACGATTCTCAAAGAACTTACAAGCATCTTCAATGGTCATTTCTAAGATTTCATAAATATTCTTACCTTTATAGGTAACTTCTAATGTTTCTTCGTTATAACGTTTTCCACCACAGTCATCACATTTAACATAAACATCTGGTAGGAAGTTCATTGGAATACGTGTTACGCCTGCGCCTTGGCAAGTTTCACAGCGACCGCCAGGAACGTTAAACGAGAAACGCCCTTTATCAAATCCACGTGAACGAGCTTCAATGGTTTCAGCAAACAAAGCACGAATATCATCAAAAACACCAACATATGTTGCTGGGTTAGAACGTGGAGTTCTCCCAATTGGCTCTTGTGTAATATTTACAACTTTATCTACAAACTCTAACCCATCAAAGGATTTATACTTACCAATTTGAATATCGTCATTATGGTTAATTGCTCTAGCAAGAATTGGATAAAGTGTTTGATTGATTAAAGAAGACTTTCCAGAACCAGAAACACCAGTAATCGCTACAAATTTTCCTAATGGAATATTAACATCAATCTTTTTTAAGTTGTTGCATTCTGCTCCACGAATTATGAGAAATTTTCCATTTCCTTCTCTTCGAGAAGATGGAATATCAATCTTCTTTTTACCAGACAGATATTGTCCAGTGATTGAACGTGGTTCTTTTTCTAAGTCCTTAACAGAACCTGTTGCAACAACTTCACCACCATGAACACCTGGACCTGGGCCGATATCAACAAGGAAATCAGCAGCACGCATTGTTTCTTCGTCGTGTTCTACGACGATTAAGGTGTTGCCTAAATTAACCATATCTTTCATGGTTGCGATTAATTTGGCATTGTCGCGTTGATGCAAACCAATTGATGGTTCATCAAGAACATATAAAATACCAGAAAGCTTTGATCCAATTTGAGTTGCTAAACGAATGCGTTGAGCTTCACCACCAGAAAGGGTCATTGCCATACGGCTGAGTGTTAAATAGTTCAATCCAACGTTAGCAAGGAATGTTGCTCTAGAATCAATTTCTTTAATAATTAAACGAGCAATTTCCATTTCTGTTGGGTTTAAAACATCCGGCAATTCATG
>CAMGZN010000029.1 GCA_946183335.1 uncultured Caryophanales bacterium
AAAGAAAACATTTGTTTAACTTTCTTTCGGTTAAATAATCATGAATTTATTTTACAGAGAGAGGGGGAGAGAGTCAAGCACTTGCTATGCAAGAGTGCTAATTTTTATTAAAAAAAGCGACTATGTCGCTTATTTTTGGTTTAATAATGATTTAATAGATTGGATAAGGCACTTTTTTAAGTCGATTTGAAGGAATGTTTTTCCTTCCTTCTTTAGCCTCTGGCTTACCATCTAACTCAACTAGATCACCGGTAAATCCACAGGTCATATTGTTCACAAATGAGGTGCCGACACCATAGGTGTCTACTGGGACTCCAAGTTTCACCCATTCACGAATTTTATCTTTATTAAAACTAGAAGAAACAATAATCTTTACCCAGTTAAATCCTTCATCATCAAGTGCTTTTCTTAAAGCAAAGATCAATTCTTTGCAAACTCCATGAGGATCAAATCCAGAAGTGTCTTTATCATCAAAATAGTGATCGATAAGTGCTTTTGAAGTATCAACACGAACGGCACGTAATGTTTTACCAAGGTGTTTGGCAAGCATTAATGAATCATGAACAACGTTGTTGTGATAGTCAATTAACGCTGTAACTTGTTCGTTTGGATAAGTTGCATGATAAATGTCACTTGCTTTGCAAATGTCTCCACCACAGAGTTCTATAAGAGCGTGAGGCATTGTTCCAACGCCATGTCCACCCCACCAGTATCCTTGAGCATCGGTTGAGACTTTACGAATGCCAGCAACATAAGAAGCATAGCCATCACCAATTTGTGTTTGGTAGTCATCTTGACGATCAGCCATGGAGAAGATATCTGTTCCATTAAGCTCTTTCATCACCCAATACACGTTTGTACAAACACTTGTGCGTCGAGCAAGGATTCCATCAATCATTGACTCAAGAAATCCGAAGTCTTCATAACGTCCAGTTACCTTCAGTACTGGTTCGTTTGCTTGGATAATATCTCCGTCATTTAACGCATAAATATCCAGGTTTTGCGGTGATTTTGCAAAAGTATGGATTAACGCGATTGCTTCATCAACACCACAAAGTTTGGCGTCATCAGTGCGTTGAAAAAACTGCATTGTAACAATATGTCCTGGTGCGCATTTTGAAACAATTTCACGAGATTTTAAAAAGTAATTAGCGGCATAAAATCCCTCGCCTAACTTTGGATCAAAGTTGAAAGTTTTGTTAGTTAAACGGGAGATTTTACCTTGTTCTTTGAGTGTGACTTCTAGTTCCATAATCACTCCTTTTTTAAAACAATTCGATGGATCTTTTGTCCTAATCCGCGAAACTTCGCTTCATAGCCAGTCATCGCATCGTTTTCTTCATCAAAAATATAATCTTCTTCAGCGAGAATTAGTTTAAATTTGCTAAGAGAAATTTCTTCTAATGTAAATTCATAAAGTAAATCGTTATCAGATTTGAAATAGACATATCCACCTGGTTTAAGCATTCGATAATACTGCTCTAAAAAAGTATGGAATGTTAATCTTCTTTTGGCGTGTTTTTTCTTTGGCCACGGATCAACAAAGTTCAGAAAAATCGCGTCAACTGAGTTTTCTGGAGTTTGTTCGAAAATGACCTCTCCATCATAAGGAAAAACACGGACATTTTCGACTTCATTTTCTTGAAGTCTACGCGCCATCATTCCAGCGATTGTTTGAGCTCTTTCAACAGCGAGAAAGTGACTGTCTTTATGCTTTAAAGCATAATCGGTAATAAATTCTCCTTTTCCAGAGCCGATTTCGTAGTAAATTTTATCTTTAAAAAAAGGGTCACTAAAATCGATTTTTTTTATAACGATTTCTGGGTGATCTTTTAAGTAATCAACGGCCCATTGTTTAAAGCGGATTCTCATAATTTTTTGCCTAATAAATCAATTGCTCGAGCATAAATAACTGAAGATAGATAAAAGTCCTCAAGTGGCATTAGTTCATTTGGCTCATGCATCGTTGAAACTCGTCCTGGGAAAAGAGCACCGAAGGCAATAGTATTTGGAGCGTGTTTTGCATATGTTCCACCACCAGTTGTTAATGGAGCGGTCCTATCGTGAGTTTCTTTTCGATATGCTTTCAGTAATGTTTTAACCAGAGTTGATTTTGGTTCATATAAAACAATTGGAGAAGGTTCTCTCATTGTCGATTTTGAACCAAAGAACTTGTCAAATTTTTCCATAATAAATTGGGCGTTTGTTGTTTCACCATATCGAAAATTCACCGTGAAACTAAGTTTCTCGTTCTCATAATTAATCATTCCAACACAGAATGTTGAATCACCAAGGAGTTTCGAGTGGGTATAACAATCAAATTTCTTGCCGCTTGTATCATCAAGGTTTTTAGAAAGTCTATCTAATGCTTCAATTTTATAGAAATGTCCTAAATATCCGAGGCAAATTAATGCTGCATTTACACCTAATTCAGGTGTTGAGCCATGACACGATTTACCTTCAAAGATAATCTTATTCTTTTCGAACTTTACAGGAGCATGAGCGTTTTTAAGATAGGTAACGAAACCTTCATCGTATTCCATTACTATTTCAACATGGTCACAGACAGCGTTGGTTGCAACACCGCCTTTAATTGATTTAACATTTGGAATTTTCACCGCAATTTCTGGATAAAAATCAACAATTCCTTTTTCTCCATAGATTAATGGGAAATCAGAATCTGGTGTGAATCCATAATCTGGTGCTGGTTTCTTAAGTGTTTCAAAATAGTATTGGAGGCATGATGAACCACGTTCTTCATCTCCGCCAACAACAATGCGTACTTTATAATCTTCGATTAAACCGGCTTCATAAAGAGCTTTTGTTGAATAAAGAGCGGCAACTAATGGTCCTTTGTCATCGCTACTTCCACGTGCATAAATATTGCCGTCACGAACAACAGCTTCAAAAGGATCGCTGTCCCATTTCCCTGTAACAGGAACAACGTCAGCGTGAGCAAAGATTCCAATCATTTTGTCTCCACTACCGATTGTTAATTCGGTTGCATAACCGTCACAGTATTCAACGGAAAAGCCTAACTTTTCACCAATTTTGCCTACAAACTTAAGAGCCTCATCAACTTGAACACCAAAAGGTTTTTCCTTACTTTTTGTTGATTCATCATAAACAGAAGGGATAGCACAAAACTCCTTAAGGGTTTCTAACATTTCTGGATAATACTTTTCCATTAATTTTTTGTAGTTCATGTTTAGTTCCCTTTCTTTAGAATGATTCGAATTTCATTCATACCTTTAACCGTTAGCAAAGGATCATAAATTGAATCATCAATATCTTCTTTAATCACCTCAGAATAACCACCGGTAACAACAACTTTAATGTCTTTATATTGTTTTTTAGCGGCATCAACAAAGTGTTTCAAAGAAGATACTGTTGAATAGTAAACGCCAGACTTCATACATTCGATTGTATTTCGACCAATTAATTGTTCTGGCTTTTCAATACGGAGTTTAGGAAGAAGAGCTGTTTGTTTGGTCATGGATTTTAAAGAGGCATCCATTCCTGGCATAAATGAGCAACCAACAAGCTCTTTGTTTTCTCCAATCAAGATGAATTTAGTAACGGTTCCTAAGTCAGCAATCAATAAAGGAGAGCCATAGAATCTTTCTCCACCGCAAATATCGGCTAATAAATCAGAACCTATTTCTAATGGAACACCTTCAGGAAGTTTTTGCACTTCATTAATATCAAAGACCTTTAATTTCAGTTTTAAAACTGAAGAAACAAATTTTTGGATATTTTTGTTTAGGCTTGGAACAACACTGAAAAGAATAGCGTCTTCAAAATCTGACGCCAAAAGATTGTTCTCACTAAGCATTTTTGAAAGGATCGATTTTGTTTTCAAAAACGATTTGTCTTCAATAACAATTTTTTCCTGACAAATAAATTTTTTACCAGCAAAAACTGCGTATTTAACACTTGTGTTACCTAAATCAATAACTAAAGAATGTTTCATTTAAATTGCAACAATGTTAACGATTTTTCCTTTAACGATGATGACTTTCTTAATTTCCTTGCCCTCAATTTGACGCTTCACGTTATCAAGAGCAAAGCATTTTTCTTTGAGTTCATCATCAGCGATTTCTTTATCAACTTCGATGGTGTCACGAAGTTTACCATTCACGGAGACAGCCATCTTCACTGTATTTAAAACAAGTTTAGAGGCATCATAAGTCGGGAATGTTTCGTAGTCAATGAGTTCTTTGCCAGTCATTTGTTGATAAAGTTCTTCACTCACAAATGGACAGACACAGGAGAACATCTTTAAGAAATTGACCATATATGGTTTATAAATTGAATTGGCTTTATAAACGGCATTAATGAAAATCATCATTTGAGCAATAGCAGTGTTAATCTGTAATTTCTCAAAATCTTCAGTGACTTTCTTCACGGTTGCATTATATGCAAAATCAAGTTCTTTAGAATTTTCATCACTATAACGATCTAGGAATTCTGGATCGGTATATAAACGATGGACACGTTCGATAAATCGACGTGCACCAGCTAATCCAGTTGTTGACCAAAGGAATCCTTCTTCAAGAGGTCCAGCAAACATTTCAAATAAACGCAGTGCATCAGCACCGTATTCTTCAACCACGTCATCTGGATTAACAACATTGCCTCTTGATTTAGACATCTTTTCGCCGTTTTCGCCCAAGATCATTCCTTGATGGAATAACTTCTTATATGGCTCGTCACAGTAAACAACGCCTTCATCAAAAAGGAACTTATGCCAGAAACGAGAATAAAGGAGGTGCAAAACAGCGTGCTCAGCACCACCAATATAAAGATCAACTGGTAACCAGTGTTTAATTAACGCTGGATCAGCAATAGCGTGATCATTCTTTGGATCAATGTAACGAATGTAATACCAACAAGATCCAGCCCATTGTGGCATAGTGTTAGTTTCACGTTTCGCTTTCTTTCCATTAATCACAACATTAACCCAATCTTTAGCATTAGCTAAAGGAGATTGTCCATCGCCGCTAGGAGCATAGAAATCTAACTCCGGTAATGTAAGTGGAAGATCTTTTTTCGAGAGAGCTTCAATTGTGCCATCTTCATAAGTCACAACTGGAATTGGCTCTCCCCAGTAACGCTGACGGGAGAAAATCCAGTCACGTAATTTATAATTAATTTTCTTATGGCCAGCGCCCATCTCCTCAAGTTTCTTAATGATGGCTTCCTTGGCCTCTTCAATATTTAATCCATTCGCAAAGTCAGAGTTGATGTGTTTTGCATCATCTTCCATAGCGTGCTGAGAAATATCTCCTTCGAGAACTTGGATTATTTCTAAACCGTGTTTCTTAGCGAATTCATAGTCTCTTTGGTCATGTGCTGGAACAGCCATCACAGCGCCACTACCATAACCATAAAGGACATAGTCAGCAGCATAGATTGGGACTTCTTTGCCATTAATTGGGTTGATAGCATAAGCACCAATAAAGACACCTGTTTTATCTTTATTTAGTTCAGTTCTTTCCATATCTGATTTGGACTTCACTTCATCAAGATAACCAAGAATTGCTGGTAATTTTTCAGGTTTTGCAAGCTTTTTCACGAGTGGATGCTCAGGCGCTAAGCAACAATATGTGCAACCGAATAATGTGTCCGCACGAGTAGTGAAAACAACAAATGATTCCTTGCTGTCCTTCACCTTAAATGTGATTTCTGCACCTAAAGATTTACCAATCCAGTTCTTTTGCATAACAAGTGTGGATTTTGGCCAATCTAGACTAGATAAACCATCAATTAACTTGTCAGCATAGTTTGTAATTTTCAGCACCCATTGACGCATTGGCATTTTAATAACTGGGTAGCCGCCACGTTCACTTTTACCATCAATAACTTCTTCGTTAGCTAAAACAGTGCCAAGTTCTGGGCAGAAGTTAACTGGAATATTAGCAACATAAGCTAAATGCTTTTCGAAAAGTTTAGTGAAAATCCATTGCGTCCACTTGTAGTAGCTTGGATCACAAGTGGCAATTTCCTTACTCCAGTCATAGGAGAAACCTAATGACTTAATTTGGTGACGGAAGTTATCAATATTTGCTTTCGTAAAAGAATATGGGTGTTTATTGTTTTTAATCGCGAATTGCTCGGCTGGTAAGCCGAAAGCATCCCAACCCATTGGATGAAGGACATTAAAGCCCTGCATTCTTTTCATACGGCACACAACGTCAGACGCTGTATATCCTAATGGGTGACCAACGTGAAGACCTTGACCAGAAGGATATGGGAACATATCTAAACAGTAGTACTTTGGCTTACTAAAATCATAAACATCACAGAAGAAAGGTTTCTTTTCTTCATAAATGTTCATCCATTTCTGTTCAATTTTCTTGTGGTCGTAACTCATTTGGAAAGAGCCTTCTTATATGCCTCGACATATTTCATAGCTGAAACTGTCCACGAACGATCTAATTTCATTGCATTAGCAATGACTTTTTTCATTTTTTCACGATCAGCATAGAGTTGCCAGGTCATTTCAAGTGTTTGGCCAAGTGCCATTCCATTATATGGACCAAAGCAAAATCCAGTTGCTTTCTTGGCGTTCTTACCATCATAGCCAACAATTGTGTCTTTGAGACCTCCGGTCTCACGAACAATTGGAAGTGAACCATAACGTTGGGCAATCATTTGTCCAATACCACATGGTTCAAATAAAGATGGCATGAGGAAGAAGTCGCTACCGGCATAGATTTGGTGGGCAACTTCATCGTTGTATCCAATGTAAATACCAACATTTTTTGGATACTTTGCACGAATCTTCTCTAAACGTTGTTCAAGTTCTTTTTCACCAGACCCTAACACTAAAAGTGTTCCGTTATTTTGAACAAGATAATCGACATTGTCGAAAACAAGATCAAAACCTTTTTGGAAGGTTAAACGAGAGACAACACCATAAACTGGTCCACGACGATTGGCTAAGCCGAAACGTTCAAGGACTTGTTTCTTGTTGGCAATCTTTGCTTTTGCAAATCCTTCTGCACTATAGCACTCTGCGATACGCTTATCGTTACTTGGGTCAAATTCCACCACATCGATACCGTTGAGGATGCCAAAGAAGTCATCTCGACGGAGTTCTAAACAGTAGTTTAGACCTTGAGAAGTGTTATATGTTAATAACTCTTCTCGATGTGTTGGAGAAACTGTTGTAATGATATCAGCGTAATAAATCGCGGCTTTAAGAGTGGAAACCATGCCTTCGAAACGGACATTACCTTTATCATAGATATAATCATTTAAACCATAGAAGTTATTTAAATAATACTTGTCCATGAAACCTTTGAAGGCTGGATTATGAATTGTTAAAACAGTTTTAATGTTTCCGAAGAATGGATCTTCATGGAAACGTTCCTTGATTAAACAAGGAATCATGCTGGCTTGCCAGTCATGAACATGGATGATATCTGGATGGACTTTGAGTTGTCTTAAAGCCTCTAAAGCGGCTAAAGAGAAGAACGCAAAACGTTCTGCATCATCATAATGTCCATAAAGTTCATCACGGTTAAAATAGTATTCATTATCTAAAAGATAATAACGAATACCATCGATCTTGGTTTGGAAGATACCACAGTATTGTTGTCTCCAGCTCATCGTAATATTAAAAGAGGAGACGAATTTTGCTTTGCACTTTGGGTTATTCTTAATCACTTTGTAGTATGGCAAAACAATGATGGCTTCTTCACCAATCTTATTAAGTTCTCTACTTAATGAATAAGTAACATCGGCTAGACCACCACTTTTACAAAGTGGATTGGCCTCCGAGGTGACCATTACAATCTTCATTTAATCACCTTTCCTTGGGCTACATAGACTGGATGGTCTTTTGTCCCAATAACATCTTGATAAATCTTGGCGTATTTATCGACCACAGCGTATTCAACTTTCACACCTTTGCCGATGACGGCTTCAGTGAGAATGATGCTATGATCAACTTTAGCCTTTTCTTCTATGTGCACGTAGCGTGACACAATCGAATTTTTCACACTACCTTCGAGGTGTCCACCATTGGCAACATAGCAGTTCTTTACGCTAGCATGCTCACCGTAGTTTGTTGGTGGAGCACTGTGTGTACGTGTATAGATTGGAGCTCCTGTATCGAATAATTGAGTTGCAACTTTATAGTCGAGTAATTCAAAGGAATACTCGATAAAGTGTTCAAAGGAATCAACACAACGGACATAGCCTTTATGTTCATATCCATAAACTTTGAGACTTTGTGCGGCAACAATCTTTTCCATAAGCATTCTAATGCTTAAAGCATCACGATAATCCTTATGGTTAATGATTTTTAAGAAGGCGTCTTGGCTCATAATGTATGTACGCATCGAGACTGCGACGTCATCTTTCTTACCTTTGTTTGGCGCGAAGAAGACGACTTTGTCATCTTTCACTTCTAAGACATTTGAGCTTAAGAAAGCTTTGGAGCCATCTTTAATCTTGGTGTAAACCAATGTTATGTCAGCGCCTTTTTCCTCGTGAAACTTGAGAACTTTGTTGTAATCAATCACGGAGATAATGTGAGCTGGAGCGATAATGATGTAATCAGCATCAGCTTCATAATAAACCCAATCGTTTTCACGGATGGCGTTTAAATCCGAGTTAAATTTTGGATCTTTAATACCGCGTTCGTTCATCAAAATATTTTGACGACCGATCTTGGTATTGTTGACATAGGCTTTAAGATTACCAATGTGCTTAGCAACACTACGGTAGTTGTCCTTGACAAGAATATTAATTTCATCAATATTGGAGTTAGTAAAATTAGAGAGAGCGAAATCCATTAGAGCGTAGCGACCAACAAAGGAAGTTGATCCTAAAGTACGGTTTTTAGTTAGTTCTCCAAGGGATGGTGAATCATAAAGATTCAATAGGCCTAAAACTTTGCGTCCCATACTTATTTCTCCTCTCCAGCATAAAGCTTAATATGTTCTGGATCGCCAATAATCTTGGCGTCCTTTTTAATCTCAACATCTGGTGCAATAACAGCATAACTAGCGACAGCACCTTCGTGGATTTTCACGTTGCCCATAACAACACAGTGGTCAATTTTGGCACCTTTATCAACGATGACTTGTCGAGAAACAACAGAGTTTCTAACTTCACCATGAATGACAGTTCCTTGATCAATTAAAGAATCTTCCACCACAGCCTTTGAGCCAATGTATTGTGGATGGCAAGGTTGATCTTCAGTATAGATTTTTAAACCATTGAAGATTTCAGTAAGGTTGGTTCCATTTGTTCCATCAAGAAGGTCCATGTTGGCTTCATGAAGGGAAGCGATTGTTCCAACATCTTTCCAATAACCACGGTACTTATAGGCAAATAAACGTGCACCACTGTTAAGTAACATTGGAATGACATCTTTGCCGAAGTCGTGAGAACTTTCTTGCTTCTTGGCATCTTTGATTAGGGCTTCACGTAAAACGGAATACTTAAATAAGTAAATACCCATACTGGCAAGATTGCTTGTTGGGTGGGCTGGTTTTTCGTGGAACTCAATGATTCGGTTGTGTTTATCCGCGACTAAGATGCCAAAGCGAGAAGCTTCCTTGATAGGAACTTCATAAACTCCGATTGTACAATCCGAGTCATTATCGATGTGTTCTTGGATCATCTCATCAAATGATGTGGAGTAAATATGGTCTCCTGATAGGATGAGAATGTAATCAGGATTTGTGGAATCCATGAAATCGATGTTGGCATAAATTGCATCCGCGGTTCCTTTGTACCAGGATAAACCTTCATCAGTTTGTCTTGGCGCAAGAGTCGTTGTTAAAGAACGAACACCATTGAGGCCCCATTTTTCTCCGTTACCAATGTATTGATCAAGGTGAACGGATTCGTATTGAGTGAGTACTCCAACTGTTGTAATGTGCGAATTGGCACAGTTCGATAGTGGGAAATCGATGATTCGATATTTCGCACCAAATGTAACAGCTGGTTTCGCGTTTTTCTTTGTTAAGGCTTCTAGACGACTTCCTTTTCCGCCGGCTAGAATCATTGCGACAACTTTTTTCGACATTGCTAACTCCTTTAATAAAAAGCGAAATTAAAAATTTCTGAGAGTATTGTATCACATTAGGTCGTTATTGCATTAAGTTTATAATTTTTACTATGAATTTTATTCATCGAAAATCACTAAGATTTGCAAAAATTAACCAACAATTGCGATATATTTTGGTGTTTAAAATCGAGTTTTGATAAAATAAAAACATGTCGCAGAAAAATAAAGATTTAATTGTCCGTTTATCGAACACAAAATTGATCCTTCTATACATCGGAACTTTCCTTGTTTTTGAAGCGATTTTCTTCTTCTCATTCACCCTCTCTTCGATTCTTGAACAAAGTAAGCTAGACGTTCCATTTTTCATCTATACACCACTGTTGGTGGTGATGAGCATTATTTTGTGCATCATGTCGATGAAAAATACATATTACATTTTGAATAATCAACGCGTCATTCATGTTCGTCTTGGAAAAGAGGTTAGTTACGAGTGGTCTCACATCGTCTACATCAACCAAGAATGGAGCAAAAAACATAAGACACTCGACTTCTTTTTAGAGAGTGGAAAAGAGTGCTTCTTGGCGTTCGATAAAGAAGGTAAGCTATATGAGTACGCTCTTCGTAACTGTCGCTTGCTCGAGCAAGAAGAATTCCGAGCTCGTTACACAAAAAATAAACTTTAGTTTGAAAAGACTAAAGTACTTTGATAAAATAGCACTTGCTTTTCGATAGATAAGAGAGGTAAATACGATGTCAAGAGTTTGTCAAATTACAGGTGTCGGACGTAGATCCGGTAACAACCGTTCACATAGTAACATTGCTACCCGTCGTGTCTGGAACGCCAACTTACAAAAATACAAAGTTAACATTAATGGAAAAATGGTCACTGTCCGTATGACAGCTAGAGCTCATCGCTCCTTAATGAAAAACGCTAAGTAATTAATTACTTAAGCAATAGAAAAATCCGTCGATCGACGGATTTTTTCGTCTTTATATTCTTATCTTATTAGGGAAATAAGGAAGATAATCTCGCCTAAGAAATTAATTAAGATTA
>CAMGZN010000030.1 GCA_946183335.1 uncultured Caryophanales bacterium
CGCCTTGAAGGCGGACTATTTAAAGACATTTTTGATTTTGTCTTACGCATGGCGAAATACAAACTCAATAACGTCCAGCTCATCAATTTAATTGATGCTGGAGCGTTTGATTCCTTAGAAAAATCAAGAATGTCTTTAAGAGGAGCAATACCAGCGGCATTAACTTATGCCGATGCAATTGTTAAGGATGATGGTTCAATGGTCATTGATCCAAATATGTTCCCAAAACCAACTTTTGTGAAACTGGAAGATGACTATATTACTAACCTCAACAGAGAAAGAGATGCACTCGGATTAATGGTCAGTGGTTCACCACTTGATTTAGTCAAAGATACCATTAGACAACTTGGTGCGGTTTCAATTAAAAAGATTCCAAGCACCAGAGGTGACATCAAAGTCGTTTGTATTTTAAAATCATCTCGCATTACCAAGACGAAGAAGGGACAAGAGATGTGCTTTATTACCGTTTATGACGATTCAGGAGAACTTGAACTAACAATCTTTAATGAGGCTTTCGAGAAATCCTCAATGGCTTTAAAGAAAAAAGAAAGCATCATTGTCGTTTCTGGTTACTATAGTAATGTCAAAGAGCAATTTAACGTTAAACTTGTCGAAAAACTGGAGGATGTGAAACATGCCTAAAGCTTATATTATTGATGGCAATTCTCTACTTTTTAGAGCTTACTATGCTACAGCATATGGACCAAATCCACAGATTTTAAGAACGAAGGAAGGCATTCCAACAAATGCCATTATGGCGTTCTCCAATATGCTTAACAAAATCCTCCAAGGTCTAAAAGAAGGCGATGCCATGTTTGTTGGCTTTGATACTGGCAAAGCCACTTTCCGTCATAAAGAAGACGAAAAGTACAAAGCCAACCGTAAACCAACTCCAGAAGATTTGGTTAAGCAAATGCCAATTGCAAGAGAAATGCTTAGAGCATTAGATATTCCAATGTTTGAGTTAGAAGGCTATGAAGCTGATGATTTATGTGGAACAGTTGCAAAACGTCTTGGATCAAATGGATACGAAGTTTTAGTCTACACATCCGATAAAGATTTCTTACAACTAATTGACAATCACATTACGATTAACTTGCTTAAAACTGGTATGTCAAACATGGTTGTGATGAATGAAAAGACTATGCCTGAAACCTTTGGTTTCCAGCCAAAGCAAATTGTTGATTACAAAGGTTTAAGAGGTGACTCCAGCGATAACCTTCCTGGAATTCCAGGAATCGGTGATGTCACTGCAGTTAAGCTAATTCAAGAATACGGAAGCTTTGACAAGATTATCGAAGCTGCTCCAACTATGAAAGGCAAGCTCTCTGAAAACCTCATCAATGGAGCTGAACAAGGCCGCCACTGCTATGAAATGGCACAGATTTTAACCGATGTTGAACTCCCATTTGATAATGAGCACTTTGTTTACAAAGGATACGAATTTGAGAAGATTGCCGAGTTCTGTCATAAATATGAACTTAAACAATTCTTAAATCGTTTACCAAGCAATCTTCAAAAGAATTCCTCAAGTGAAGTCTCGATTGACGGGGAAGAAATATCTAGCCTAAAAGGCATTGATCTTGGAGATAAACTTTACATCTACATTGACCGTGAACCAGGAAACTATCACTTAAGCGAAGTCTATGGTTTGGGATTATTTGCTAAAGGAAAAGCCTACTATATCTCAAAAGAGAATTTTAATGACGAAACACTTTTAATTGTTTTGAAGGATGAGAAAGTAGCGAAAGCAACATATGACTATAAAGCACTGATGGTTCTTTTGAACCATTTAGGTATTGAAATCAATGGTTTGTCATTTGATCTTCTTTTAGCAGCTTATATTGTTGATTCATCACTCAACAACGACATTAAAGCTGTTGTCCAATATTTTGGTTACCAACTGCCAATGCAAGATGACGCTAATCTTTCGCTTTTTGATAACTCCGACAAGCATGGAGCAATGAATGTTGCTTATGCAATCTCTCTAATTGAATCAAAAGCCTTAAAAGAACTCGAAACTCTTGGCGGGCTTGATTTATATCATAATGTCGAACTTCCGCTCACTATTGTGCTTGCAAAGATGGAAATAGAAGGATTCCCACTTGATGTGAATAAACTTGAAGAGTTTGGTGAGACATTTAAAGAACAACTTAATTTGATTAAGAAAGAAATCTACAAACTTGCTGGAGAAGAATTTAACATTGATTCTCCAAAACAAGTCGGAGCGATTCTCTATGAGAAACTTGGATTAAAGGGAGATAAGAAAGGTTCAACATCAGTTGATGTTTTAAAGTCACTTGTCGCAGCTCATCCAATCGTTCCAGAGATTCTTAAATATAGAAAATACGCTAAGTTGCTTTCAACCTATGTAACTGGTTTATCATCTCATATTCATGCAGATCAAAAGATTCACGCCATCTTTAACCAAGCTCAAACAGCCACCGGAAGATTATCATCAAGTGAACCTAACCTACAAAACATCTCTGTTAGAGATGAGGAAGGCAAAATGATTCGACAAGCTTTCTACTATAAGGATGAAAATGTCTCAATTCTATCACTTGATTATTCCCAAGTTGAATTGCGAATTTTATCTCATTTAAGCCACTGTAAAAAACTCCAAGAAGTCTTCGAAAAAGGCGAAGATATTCACGCTGCCACAGCAAAGAAATTATTTAACGTAGAAGAACCAACAGATTTACAACGTCGCAAAGCGAAGGCTGTAAATTTTGGCATTATCTATGGGATTTCTGATTGGGGTTTATCCGAACAAGTTGGAATGAGTGTTAAAGAAGCTCGCTTAATGATTGAACGTTTCTATGAAACTTATCCAGAAGTCAGTGATTACTTCAAACAAGTCGTTGCTGAAGTAACTGAAAAGAACTACGTCACCACACTTCTTGGACGTCGAAGATATTTAAGAGAAGTCAACGATACGAACTATCAAGTTCGTGAGTTTGCTCGAAGAGCCGCAATGAATGCTCCAATTCAAGGCACCGCTGCCGATCTAATTAAGGTCGCAATGATTGCCGTTGATAAAGCTTTAACAGAGAACAATTTAAAAACAAAATTAATCCTTCAAATTCATGACGAACTTTTATTTAAAGTTCCAAATGATGAAAAAGATGTTGTTTATCCATTAATTAAATCAATTATGGAAAACGCACTTAAACTTGAAGTAAAACTAGAAGTTGATGGAGGTTATGGTCGTACATGGTACGATTGTAAGTAATATGCCAGAATTACCAGAAGTCGAAACAGTCAAAAATGTCTTAAACAACATTGCAAAAGGAAAAACAATTTCCTGGGTCGAAGTCATTCGCCCTCAAACAGTTCGAAGCGATGTTACTGAGTTTCAAAATGTTTTAAAAGGAGCCACAATCCTTGAGTTTTCTCGTTACGGTAAATATATTATTTACCACCTTGACCGAGATTATGTTTTAGTCTCCCATCTTCGTATGGAAGGAAAATACTTCCATCGTGACGAAAAGATTAAACCAAACCACAACGATTTAATCTTGTTCCATTTTACTGATGGATCTTATCTATCATTTAATGACACACGTCGGTTTGGCACGATGGAATTAGTTTCCAAAGAAGGTTATTTAAATAAAGAACCTCTCAATGAAATTGGACCGGATCCATTTATGATGAAAGACTCATCAAGACTCTACGAAGCCTTCAAAAACAAAGGTGTTGCGATAAAACCTTGTCTATTGGATCAATCGGTCATGTCTGGACTTGGCAACATCTATGTTGATGAAGTCTTATTTGCTTGCAAAATTCATCCAGAAACCCCAGCAAAGCTCATCACAAAGAAGCAATTCGATGAGATTTGGTATTGGTCAAAAGACATCATGGGAAGAGCAATTCAAAAAGGTGGCACCACTGTTATTTCTTATCACCCAACTGAAGGAATTGATGGCGAATTCGTTAATGAACTCAAAGTCTATGGACAAAATGGCGGTAAATGTGTGAACTGCGGTTCACCACTTGTAAAGAAATTTGTTGGAGGACGTGGAACAACATTTTGCCCACACTGCCAACGCAATATTGCTCGTCCATTTGTTTTAGGGGTTACTGGTCCAATTGGCTCAGGTAAATCTGCAGTTTGTAAATACCTTGAAACCAAAGGTTTCATTTACTTAAATTCAGATGAAATTGTTCATCATCTATATGAACTTAAAAGTGTTCAAGATGGGCTAAAGAGATTCGTTCCACATCTTAAGATAAAAGATGGAAAAGTTGATCGTGCCTCTTTAAGAGATGAAATTATCGCGAACCCGCGCGTTAAAAGATATATTGAACGTTATATCCATGAACTTGTAATCGAAGAACTTGAACGTCAGATTAAAAAATGTGGTCCAAAAGATCGTGTTATTTGTGAAGTTCCACTTCTTTTTCAATCTGGTTATCACCTCTATTGCGACCAAACATTAATGCTTGAAGTCGATGAAAAGAATCAAGTCGAACACCTTTCAGAAAGAAAAGAAGACGTTGAAAAAGCATCACGATTGAACGCTCGTTTTAAACAAGATAACAATCAAAAAGCGACCTACACCATTGTTAACAATGGTTCAGTCGCTGATTTACATAAGAAACTAGATTCTATTGTTTGTAAGATGTGCCTGTAAGATCAAATTCTTCTTCGCACATTTCTCTAAGAATATTTCCTAATTGCTTACCACGGATTAAGCCGCTAGTTTTTCCAACCGAATAAAGTTGTTGTATCTCGTCGAACGTGAACGGGGAGGTAAACCAGGTTGGAAGGTTTTGACGTTCACGTTCGGCGAGAATTGGGATGACGATGGAATCGCGAATGTATTCACTCTTATATTCCTCACCAAACCCATCGAGAATTAATAATGGAACTTCTCCAAAAAGGGAGATTTCATTAGCAAAGATTTCTGGTTCTTTCATGGAAAGATCCGCTAATTGCTTAATTCTCTCAACGCAGTTAATGACTGCGACTTGTTCATTTTTAATCGCGATAAATTCATTTGCCATTGTGACAAGCAAATGAGATTTACCGACTTTATGATTACCAATTAAGTACAACCATCTCGATGATTGTCCTTTTATAATCTTGGAAAATTCTTTAATTATTGGACGACGATTCTCCGTAAGATCCATGTCTTTAAGTTGTGATAGCTTCCAGCTATCTGGAAAGTCATGAATCATATAGCGAGAATCACGACGAATTTGTTCAACAATCTTGTGACATGGTTCATATTGAACTTTCACAAATCCGTCTTCTTTCTCAACACGCATAGAAATGTGTGGAGTTTTTTTATTACAGGCTGTAATACCTGGGCATTTTAAACAGTAATGGTAATCTTCACGGAAATCATTGAGTTTAGCGATGTTATCACGAACATCTTTCATCGTTAAATGAAGCTCTTTAAGCTTCTCATAGACAGGAGTATCTTCACGAAGTTCATTAACGAGTTGGTTAATATATGCCTTCATATCGATGTCTTGTTCGGCACCTAAGATTTCATGGCTATCAAATTCTCTTAATGTCATCTGGCTTTCCTCCTACTCTTTTGACTATCTAAATCTGCTAACAGATCATTCATTTCATCATCGCTGATCTTACTTCGCGATTTCTTTTCGGTTGATTTTTCTTCAACTTTTACCTTAGTTTCACCTGCAATTTCTGGTTTTTTTCGTGATTGCTTACGATTTAAGCAATTCATCGCGTCAATCGCGCTTACAACGTGACTACGTGCTAGTGTGGAAGCAACTTTCTCACAATAATTAAGGTTCAATGTGTTAACACATTTCACGAGTGCGTAATCAATAATTGCGTTAATCACACCATTGGTGAATCCATAGTTTTTCGATAACGATTCGACAATTTGCAAATCAGAATTACTAACCTTGGTGTTATTTTGAAGAATCTTCAGATATTTCGCTGGGCTAGTGGCATCCATTAAGCGACATTTTTCACTGATTGGATCATCACCTTTCATCACACTCATTTCTAAAGAAATGGTTGGTTTACTATTTCTGAGTTCTTCTTCGGATTTCATTGCCAATTCAGCAAAGTCGATCTTTGGAGATGAATCAGCGTGATAAATAGAAGCGACAACAGACGCCATTTGTTTTTCACTAAATCCGAATAACGTTGAATAACGAGCGATTTCTTTTAAATCTCGTTTTCCCACACTGACTTCCGAATTAGATAACGCATCTGAAAGGTATTTCATGAATAAATCATCATTAAAGTTGATTCGGATACGTCCTTCGTCATGTCCTACGAATGATTCTTTAAAGTTCTTTTTGAATGCTGCATCATCATAATTTGGATGGAAAATATCCACGAACGATGCACTAACTTCGTTATAACCTTCATTGATTTCTAGGTTAACTTTATACCGAGAAGCAAGCTTCTTCGTTTCTTTCTCTCCAATGGATTGAATGAGCAAGCCTTTAAAAAGAACATCATCAAAGAAGTCTTTTGGATTCTTTGGAGCATACAATACATACATGTATTGACGAGCTTCATTACAATACGATCTTAACAAACCAACACCTTCAAGCATTCTTCGAGCAGACAAGAATTGTGCTGGAGTAAATTGAAGGATGTTTAAAAGAAGGGTTAATTGGTATTCGTTTTCTTCTTCTTCATTTCTTTTCTGTTTTAACAGAGTTAAATAAAGGATTGTCGCGTTTGCTCCAACAAGTGGTTGATAGAGTTCAACCATCACATCTTTATCGACATTTGAAACAAGTGAGGCTAATTTAATTTGGTAGACATCGGACTGTAAAACGTATTCCATAGTGCGATAAGAATATCACTAATATATATTAGTTCCAAATCAAAAATTCGATAAAATCGGCGTTTTTTACACTTTGTGTATAACTTATCCACCTCGAAAAACAAAAAAGATTTGATTACATCGAAGAATTACTTAATTCTCTCCACAACTTTTCACAACTTTTCCACATCTTTTCAAAATTCTATTCTATGAATATAATTATTGATATGAGAAAGGCTCTGGCCATTGATATTGGCGGAACAAACACTAGACTCGCCGTTGTTAACGAGTTTTTTGAAATTGAACAATGTGTCATTAAACCAACTGTGTGCGATGATAAAGATAAGTTCATGCAAAACATCATCGATGGTATTCACGAGCTTAAACTTGAGGGCGTTGAATCAATCGGCGCTGGTGTTCCTGGTGTTGTTAATCGTGAAAAGGGTGTTATTTTAGACCTTCCAAATGTTCATGTTAAAGACATTAAATTTGCTGAGATTTTAAAGAAAGAAACAGGACTAGAAACACACCTTAGAAACGATGCTGAAGTTGCTTGTATTGCGGAAGCTTATTCCCCAAAAGCAAAGAAATATTCACGCGTTTTCTTTATTACAATTTCCACTGGACTTGGAGGTGCATTTTGTGTCGATAAAGTGATTCAAGATTACGTCACAGAAGTTGGGCATACCGTTTCAAATTTTGATGGATATTTTGAGGAATTTTCAATCATTACTGGATCAAAATTCCCAATATTTGCTAAACATTTTGGAGAGCCTGGTTTAACTCCAAAAATCATGTTTGAAAAAGCGAGACAAAAAGATAAAAAATACCAGCAAATTACGGATAAATGGCTGCAAATCCTCAATAAATTTGTTCGCTTAATGATTGATTCGTATCAACCTGAATTGATTGTTTTTACTGGTGGTTTTATGAAAGATAAGGATATGTTCTTCCCTCAAATCAAGAAAGCTCATAAAGATGTCAAAATTAGAGAGACATATTTTGGTACCAACGCTGGTCTAATCGGTGCTGGTCTATATGCCTTAAATTCAAAATAAACGGAGACAAAAAAATGAATAAGATTTTAAAAAGAGTACTCATTATTGCCGGTTGTGTTATCGGCGCAGTTGTTGTTGGTGCAGGAGGCTATGTTTTATACGTTGTATTGTCCTACAATCGTATTGGAAATGTTGATTTAGATGTTCAACGTAAATCCGAGACAGAAAAAGCGGTCGCTGGACAAACATATAAAGCCATTTCCTATAACATCGGATTTGGTGCTTATTCCCAAGATTACACATTCTTCATGGATACTGGTTATGACGAGAATGGCAATCCAACTTGTGGAACACACTCCACCGCTAAATCAAAAGATGAAGTCTCATTCAATACTGCTGGAGCAATTAAGACAATCCAAGATAACGATCCTGACTTTGTTATGTTCCAAGAAGTTGATACAAAATCCACTCGTAGTTACAAAGTAAACCAAGACGAAAAGATTCAAGAAGCATTCCCCGCTTATGATCATGTTCACTGTATTAACTTCCACACCGCTTTCCTTCCATATCCAATTAACGATATGCACGGAAAGGTTAACGCCGGATTAACAACTTTATCTAAAGTTCAAATTCAAAAAGCTGAGCGCAAGGAATACACCGTTCCAACTGGAATGGGTAAATTCTTCGACTTGGACCGTTGTTTCGCCGTCCAAAAGATTGACGTCGATAACGGCAAATCACTTTACATTGTTAACTCACATATGTCCGCATATGATGAAGGCGGAACAGTTCGTACAAAACAAGTCGAAGAACTCAATGCTTTCCTTAAGGAAAGACATGATGCTGGAGACTATGTTGTTATTGGGGGAGACTGGAACCATGATTTGTTAACAAATAATCCAGATTTCCCAGAATACACCAAAGAAAACAAACCATTCGGAGAAAAGAAAAAATCACCAGTCTGGGTGAACTTCTATTTCGATGATGAACATAAATCTCCATTAACTGAAGGTTATTCAGTTGTGGCATCTGATAATGTTCCAACATGTCGTAATAACGACATCGAATGGGAACCAGGTAAGACATTTACCTGTGTTGTAGATGGCTTTATTGTTTCGGATAATGTTAGTGTTGTTTCACATGCAAATATCCAGACAAAACAAGGCAATAAAGGATTAGATGGTTTTGCCTTTGCTGACCACGATCCAACAATGCTTGAATTCAAGCTTAACTAAGATTTATTTGTATTAATAATCAAATAAGTCTATTATTAATAATGCGTTGATGAAGACACGCTAATAAGAAGTCTTTCCTAGCGAGGGAACGATGGTGAAAGGTTCCTGTCAGGCTCTTATTAGTACCACTTCGGAGCTTCTAGAAACCAATCTAGACGGATCTCCCGTTACGAGAATAATGAGTGTATAACTTATGTTATAAATTAAGGTGGTACCACGTGAAAGCGTCCTTACGTAGAACGCTTTTTATTTATTTTAGGAGGTAAACAAGATGGCGTTAGATTTCAAAACATTAAATCACTCCACATCACATTTGATGGCGGAAGCGATTGCTAATCTTTATCCAGGAGCCAAATTTGGTTTTGGCCCAGCAATTGAAGAAGGATTCTACTATGATATTGATTTCCCAACCCCAATCACAGAAGCTGATCTTCCAAAGATTGAAAAGGAAATGCATCGTATCGCTTCAAAAAACGAAAAATTTGTTCGCGAAGAAGTTACTCGTGAACAAGCCCTAGAACTATTCAAGGACAATGAATATAAGATTGAACTTATCAAAGGTATCGAGGGTCCAATTACAATTTATCGCCAAGGCAAATGGTTTGACCTTTGTGCTGGTCCGCACGTTGAAAGAACAGGACAAATTAACAATTTTAAATTGTTATCCATTGCCGGCGCATACTGGAGAGGTGACTCCAAAAATAAACAATTAGTTCGAATCTATGGTACTTCTTTTGAAAAAAAGGAAGAACTTGAAGAACACTTACGCATCCTTGAAGAACGTAAGAAACGTGACCACCGTATTCTGGGCAAACAACTCGGTTTATTCATGCTTAGTGATTATGGTCCAGGACTTCCTTTCTGGCTTCCAAACGGTATGATTGTTCGAACTGAAATTGAAAATATGTGGAAAGAAATCCACCGCCGTTATGGCTATATGCTTGTTGATACTCCAATTATGCTCTCCAAAGAACTTTGGATTACCTCAGGCCACTGGGACCACTACAAAGACAATATGTACGTCACGATGGTTGATGAAAATGAATTCGCGATTAAACCAATGAACTGCCCAGGCGCAATTCTTTGCTATAAGAATGATTTACACTCCTATCGTGAACTTCCTCTCCGCTATGCGGAGTTAGGTCATGTCCATCGTCACGAAGCAAGCGGCGCACTTAACGGATTATTCCGTGTTCGCTCCTTTACTCAAGATGATGCACATACATTTGTTCGTCCAGATCAAATTGGAGAAGAAATTATCTCAATCTTAAAACTATATGATGAAATTTATTCTCTCTTTGGTCTTAACTACAAGATTGAATTATCCACTCGCCCAGAAGAAGGCTATATTGGTGACATCAAGATTTGGGATGAATCCGAAAGAATCCTTGAAGAAGTCTGCCGTAAATCCGGAAAAGAATTTAAGATTAATCCAGGAGATGGTGCCTTCTATGGACCAAAACTTGACTTTAAAGTCAAGGATAGTATGAATCGTATCTGGCAATGTGGAACAATCCAACTCGATATGAACCTTCCAGAAAGATTTGATGTGAGCTACATTGATGACAAAGGTGAAAAGGCTCGTCCAGTGATGATTCACCGTGCTTGCTTCGGTTCAATTGAAAGATTTGTTGGTGTTATTACTGAACACTTTGCCGGTGCTTTCCCACTCTGGTTAGCACCAGAACAGGTTCACGTTTTACCAGTTAATGATGAATTCCATTTGGAATATTCTAAGAAGGTAGTTAAGGCTCTTGAAGAAAAAGGAGTACGAGTTAAACTCGACTCTGCTGAAGATAAACTTGGATACCGTTTACGTAATACACAAGTGAAGAAAATTCCATACACTTTAGTTATCGGCGATAACGAAAAGAATGAAGGAACTGTCACTTATCGTCACTTCGGAACCAAGGCTCAACATACTGTAAAACTCGAAGAATTTATAGAGATGATTCAAAAAGAAATCTCCAGCAAATCCCTACCGGTTTGATATGTACCCAGTTTCCTGGACAAGTTAATTGGATTATATCATAAGGCTAACATGGATG
>CAMGZN010000031.1 GCA_946183335.1 uncultured Caryophanales bacterium
TCTTAAATTTATCTCCTCTTTCATTCGTAAAAATTCTCGCGAAATTAAATGTTAAAGAAGTGTTCTGTGGAACGGATTTTCGTTTCGGAAAAAATCGTGAAGGAACGCCAGAATTTTTAAAAAAATTTTTTGACGTAAAAGTTTGTGATCTGTTACTTGAGAACAATGAAAAAATTAGTTCTAGAGATATTAAATATCTCATCAAGCAAGGAAACATCAAAGAAGCCAATCGTTTAATGGGACATAATTATCTCATTTCTGGATCGGTGATTCATGGCCTTGGAATTGGACGAAAAATGGGTGTTCGAACGATGAACATGAAACTTGCTGACTCTTACGTTATTCCAAAGTTTGGTGTGTATAAGACAATCGCTTATATAGATGGAATTCCACATCGATCAATTACGAACGTTGGAGTAAAACCAACCGTCGATGATTCAAATAAAATCTCCATCGAAATTCATGTCGAAAATTATGCTGAAGAAAACTACTCTGAAACGATTCAACTAGAGTTCCTCGATTTTATTCGTGAGGAGAAGAAGTTTTCTTCTATTGAAGAACTCAAGAAACAAATCGAATCGGATATCGAGTTTGTTTTTGGCTCGCAATATTAGTATTGAAATCATTTTGATTTCTTATATAATAGTTATCGCAACTTATTCTAAGATTAGCGAGTACTCCGACGCTATTCCTGGATTAAGTCAAGAATAATTTAAGGAGGGATACAAGATGTTATCCAAAGAAAAAGTCGCCGAAATCGTTAAGAAATACGGCAAGAACGAAAAGGATACCGGCTCTGTCGAAGTCCAAATCGCTCTTCTCACCGAACAAATTAACGAACTCACAAAGCACCTTAAGAAAAACAAAAAAGATGCTTCTGGCAGACGTGGATTATTCGTGCTTGTTGGAAAACGTCGTGGTCTACTCGATTATCTCAATCGTACCGACCGTGATGCTTACGCCAA
Source organism: uncultured Caryophanales bacterium (assembly GCA_946183335.1). GTDB lineage: Bacteria > Bacillota_I > Bacilli_A > RFN20 > CAG-826 > Fiminaster. Next base: position 966 of record CAMGZN010000031.1, read on the forward strand.
GCTCTTAGCTGAATTATCCATTCGTAAATAAGTAAAAACTTATTAAAAGTTACACCATACTTTGTATGGTGTTTTCTTTTTTTAAATTCTTGTATTATTCATCTAACATTTATGTTAAAATTTTAATAGTTTTTAAAAAGGAGAAAAGAAAATCAATGAAAAAAACATTCGAATTAGATTTCGATGGTCGCAAACTCGTTGTTGAAGCCGGTGAGATCGGTAAACAAACACGTGGTTGCGTTTTGGTGCGTTATGGCGACACTGTCGTTGCTTCCAACGTAACAATGTCCAAACACACTGTTGACTGGGATTTCTTCCCACTCAGTGTTGAGTACCAAGAAAGAATGTATGCTGCCGGAAAGATTCCTGGTGGATTCCTTCGCAGAGAATCAAGACCAAGTTCCCACGCTATCTTAGCAAGTCGTATTACCGACAGAACTATGCGTCCACTCTTCCCAGAAGGCTTCCGTAATGAAGTTCAAGTCGTCTCCCAAGTTATGGCAGTCGACTATGATAATTCCCCAGAAATTACTGCTATGTTTGGTTCTTCATTATGCGTTTGCATCTCAGATGTTCCATTCAATGGTCCTATCGCAGGTGTCTATGTTGGTCGTGTTGATGGAAAATTAGTCATCAACCCAACAGTTGAACAACGCAAAGTTTCTGACATCGACCTCTGTGTCGCTGGTACAGAAGAAGCGATTAACATGGTTGAAGCAGGTGCTAACGAAGTTACCGAAGAAGATATGCTTGACGCTTTAATGTTTGGTCATGAAGCCGTCAAGAAACTCTGCCGTTTCCAAAAGGAAATTATTAAGAAAATTGGTGTTGAAAAGAACAAAGACATTCAATTCAAGGTTATTCCAGAAGAATTACGTGCAGAAGTCACTGCTAAAGTTGACAAACAATTACGCAAGGCTGTCTCCACAAAAGACAAACTTGAACGTGAAGAAAAAATTGAAGCAATTGAAAAGGAAACTGAAGCTAGTTATGCCGAAGCTGGTGCTGATGCCAAGACTGTTCAACAAGTCCATGAAATTCAAGAAGACATCGTTCACCAAGAAGTTCGCCGTTTAATTGCTGAAGATAAGATTAGACCAGATGGTCGTAAACCAGATGAACTCCGTCCACTCGATGCTCAAGTTGATATTTTAGGCCGTAGAGTCCATGGTTCTGCGATGTTTACCCGTGGTCAAACCCAAGTTATTTCCACAACCACACTTGGACCTTTAAGTGATAAACAAATCATTGATGATTTGACACCAGAAGAATCCAAGAGATTCATGCATCACTATAACTTCCCACAATGGTGTGTTGGTGGAACCGGTAAAATCGGTGTTCTTGCTCGTCGTGAAATCGGCCATGGTGCCTTAGGTGAAAGAGCTCTCTCTTACGTTATTCCAAGCGAAGAAGAATTCCCATACACAGTGCGTGTTGTTTCTGAAGTCTATGAATCCAATGGTTCATCTTCCCAAGCTTCCATCTGTGCTGGATGTATGTCTCTTATGGCGGCTGGTGTCCCAATCCGTCGTATGGTTAGTGGTATCGCAATGGGCTTAATCTCGACAGGCTCACTTGATACAAATCCATATACAATTCTCACTGATATTCAAGGTCTTGAAGACCACTTCGGTGATATGGACTTTAAGGTTGCTGGTACAGAAGTCGGTATTACCGCTCTTCAAATGGACATTAAGATTGCTGGTGTTACCAGAGAAGTCTTACGCGAAGCTTTAGCTCAAGCCCACAAGGCCCGTGCGGAAATCCGCGCTGTCATGAGCAAAGCCATCGCTGAACCACGTCCAGATGTTTCTGAATTTGCTCCAAAACTCGACAAGATGCAAATTGATGTCGATAAGATCCGCGAAGTTATCGGAACCGGTGGTAAGGTCATTAATGAAATTATTGCCCAATGCGATAATGTCCAAATTGATATCGATGATAATGGCTTAATTGTCATCTATCACATGAACCGTGAAATGATCAACAAAGCCAAGAAGATGATTGAAGACATCGTCCGTGAAGCCAAAGTTGGCGAAGTCTACGAAGGCGAAGTCACTCGTGTCGAAGAATATGGCGCATTTGTGAAATTATTCGGTACAACCGAAGGTTTATGCCACGTCTCCCGTTTAGACTGGGGCTATGTTGCTAAGGCTAGTGACAAAGTCAAAGTCGGAGACATTTTAAAAGTTCGTGTTTGTGAAATCGATGATCACGGTAAAGTGAAAGTTTCACATCGTGAATTCGTCGAAAAACCAGCGGGTTATGTTGAAAAACCAGTTGTTGCTGGAAAGAAACCTGCTAAACGTCATAAATAATTAGGACATATTTAAATATGTTTGACGTCATTGTTGTTGGTGCCGGTTGTGTTGGCGCGCTTACTGCGCGAAAGCTTTCCTCATACCAACTCAATGTCCTAGTCATAGAGAAAGAGAACGATGTCGGTAACGCCACAAGTATGGCTAACTCCGCCATCGTTCACTCTGGCTATGATCCAGTTCCAGGAACTTTGAAAGCTAAATTCAACGTTCTTGGTAACAAGATGTATCCAGAACTTTGTCGTGACCTCGACGTACATTTTGAACAAATTGGGTCACTTACGGTGGCTCTTTATGATGAGCAAATCCCAATGCTCAAAGAACTTGCTGAACGTTCCAAACAAAACGGCGTAGAAGTTAAACTTCTTTCAAAAGAAGAAGTGCTCGAAATGGAACCAAACATTTCTCCTGATGTAAAAGGTGCACTTCTTGCTCCATCTGCAGGAATTGTTAATCCATTCACACTCGTTGTGCACGCGATGGAAAACGCAGTTGACCATGGTGTTGAGCTTCATTTAAATGAAGAAGTTAAAGAAATCAAAAGTTTACAAGAAGGATTTGAAGTTATTACTTCAAAAGGTAAATACCAAACTAAAGTTCTTATTAACTGTGCTGGTATTTATGGAGATAAGATTCATTCCCTCATCGAACCAATTGATTACAACATCAGGGCTCGTAAAGGACAATATTTTGTCCTCGATCACTACGCCAAAGGTCTAGTGAACCACGTCATCTTTCCTCTTCCAAGTGAAAAGGGTAAAGGAATCTTGGTTTCACCAACAACAAGTGGAAACTACATTGTTGGTCCATCATCTGAATGGAGCGATGACAAAGACCTCGTTTCCTGCGATAAACCAACGTTAGATAATGTTCGTGCCCAGGCTCAAGCCATGGTCCCGAGCATTCCATTTAACCAAGTTATTCGTATTTTCGCTGGTAACCGCCCAACTCCATCCACCCATGACTTTGTCATTGGAACCGCAAAGCAATATCCAAACTTCATTAATGCGTCTGGAATTGAATCTCCTGGACTTGTTTCCTCTCCGGCGATTGCTGAGTATATTGTTGAAACATATGTCAGCAAAGTTTTGACTTTAGTCAAAAAAGATTCTTGGAGTGGAAAAGTTCGTCCAAGAGTTCATTTAAATGAACTAAGTGAGTCAGAACGTAACGCATTAATTAAAAAAGACCATCATTTTGGTCGAATTATTTGTAACTGTGAAAAAGTTACTTATGGAGAAATTCTTGATGAACTCTCTCGTAGTGTTCCACCTCATAGTGTGAAGGCTCTGAAAAAGAGAACTCGTGCTGGATTTGGAAAATGCCAAGGCGGCTTCTGCCAACCTTTAGTTATCCAAATTTTAGCGGAACACTATGGCGTAATGTTCTCTGATATTAACTACGATAAGCTCGGCAGTGAAATCTGCAAATATAGCACTAAGGGGGAAGAAAAATGATTCGTCATCGCTTAGTGATTATTGGTGGTGGCTCTGCTGGTATGGCAGCCGCCGTAAAAGCTTACGAGCTTGGAGAAAAAGATATTCTTATTCTTGAAAAGAATAACTATCTTGGTGGAATCCTCAATCAATGTATTCACAATGGTTTTGGACTTCACGAATTTAAAGAAGAACTCACTGGTCCAGAATTCATGTCACGCTTCTCGAAGCAAGTCAATGAACTCGGGATCAAATATCGTTTAAACGCCAATGTTCTTTCGATTAGCAAAGACAAAGTTGTTACATACTCTAGTGAAGAAGATGGTTTAGTTGAAGTTCAAGCCGACGCTATCATCTTAACAACTGGTTGTTATGAACGTAACGCTGGTGCAATCCAGATTGCTGGTGATCGACCGGTCGGTGTTTATACCGCTGGCCAAGCACAGTTATATTTAAACTGTTACGGTTATCTTGTTGGTAAAAAGGTGTTTATCCTTGGTAGCGGTGATATTGGTTTAATCATGGCTCGAAGAATGACACTTGAAGGTGCAAAAGTCCTCGGTGTCGCGGAATTAATGCCATATTCAGCTGGTTTAAACCGCAATATCGTCCAATGCTTACAAGATTTTAATATTCCACTTTATTTGTCTCATACTGTCAAAGAAGTGCGTGGCAAAAATCGTGTGGAAAAAGTCATCATCGCGGAAGTCGATGAGAAAATGCAGTTTATTCCAGGAACAGAAATGGAATTTGACTGCGATACACTCCTTCTCTCAGTTGGATTAATTCCAAATAATGACTTGTTTAATAGTTTAGGAATAAAGTTTTCCAAAACTAGAGGAGCTGTTGTTAACCAAGATATGGAAACTGAGATTCCAGGTATCTTCTCTGCTGGTAACGTGCTTCACGTTCATGACCTCGTTGACTATGTTGTTAGCGAAGCTAGAGAGGCTGCCGTTGGAGCGGTTAAATATCTCAACAATTCAACAAAACATGCCGGTTTTGCTTACGAAATTAAACAAGGATTTGGTATTGGATATGTTGTTCCACAAGTGCTCAACATTGATGATGCTAGCGAAAAAGTATCTTTCAAATTCCGTGTTGCTAAACCATTTAAAGACATTGTGATTAACATCAAAGAAGGCGAACGCTTACTGAAGAAAATTATTAAGCCAGCAATTGTTCCTTCTGAAATGGAAATTGTCTATCTTCCAAAGGAACTCTTCCAGAAAGAAGATCATACCATTACAGTCAGCGTGGAGGAAAGAAAATGAGAGAATTAATTTGTATTAATTGCCCTCGTGGTTGTCGTTTAAAAGTCGATGACGATTTAAATGTGACCGGAAACTTTTGTCCACGCGGCGTAATTTACGCGAAAAACGAACTCACACATCCAGTTCGTACTCTTACATCAACTGTTAAAGTACAAAGTACTTTGGAAAGGCGTTTGCCAGTGAAATCTAGTGAGCCTCTTCCAAAGGAAAAGGTCTTTGATGCGGTAAAAGAACTTGATGCTGTAACAGTCAAAGTTCCTGTTCATATTGGTGACGTAGTTATTGAAAACGTCTCCGGAACTGGTGTCAACATTGTTGCCACAAAAAATATTGAAAAATAAGGAGTAGATATGTCGAATATCCGAATTGTTTTCTTAGGTGGTCAAGACGAATCCTTTAAAAACATGGTTGCGGTGGAAATCGACCGCGATATTTTCGTTGTGGGAGCTGGTTGTCGACTTCCAGATAAAAACAAACACGGTATCGACTACATTATTCCGAAATACGATTATTTGTTATTAAATAAAGATCGTGTTCGTGCTTACATTATCACTGATGGAAATGACCCACTATTTGGCGCCCTTCCATTTATGATTGATAAAATTCCGGCACCAATTGTTTGTACGGATGTAACAAGAATTTTCATGTTCACTTTCTGCGAACATAACAACATTAACCCATCTCATTATGAGTTCAAGATTGTTAATCCAAGCGATGATATTACGATTGCTGGTCACTTAATTCGTCTTTTCTCAACGTGTTCGAATATGGCAAACTCCTTTGGAGTTTGTTTCGACACTGATCAAGGAAATATCATCTTTGCTCTGAACTATGTCATTGATAACAACATGACCAAATGTTTCGTGACTGATATTCAAAAAATGGGTCTTATAGCCGATAAGGAAACCTTAGTTTTCTTAGCTGATTCTATTAATGCTGAACGTCCAGGATACTCGAATCCAATGTACAAACTACGTACGGTTGTTCGTGAATCCGTTAAGGATGTCAAAGGTCGCATCTTTGCGGCGGTTGAATCAGCTGATGTTTATAACATCGTTGATATTATTCAAATTTGTTCTAAATGTCATCGACGTATTGTTTTATACGATACAGCAACAAGTGATCTAGTCTATCGTTTGATCCGTGCTGGCGTGATTAATGTTCCAAAAGAAACGTTTATTCCAGCTGAGGATATCAATAGATATCCAGCTAACGAAATTGTCGTACTAATTACCGGATTCAAGAATCGTTTATTACACAAAGTTTCGCTTTTAGCGAAAGGATTACACGATAACAAGATTATCTCTCTTGTTGAATCGGATACATTTGTTCTTGGTAACCATTATTCTAACGATATCGAAATCGATTACTTTGATGCGATGGATGAACTTTATCGAGCGAATGTCGATGTTGTTAGTGTTCGTAAAAATGGCTTAATTAAAATGCACCCATCAACTGAAGATATTAAAACGATGCTCACTATTTTTAGACCAAAGTTTTATGTTCCAGTTAGTGGATATCTCGTTTGTTTATTAGCTAATGCTAATATTGCGGTCAATATGGGTATCGGATTAAACCACTCCAATGTCTTACTTGTTGATAATGGAATGGTGCTTAACTGCCAAAACGGTGTTTGCTCTTATTCCAGCGAAAAAGTTTTAACAGGAGACGTCATGGTTGATGGTCGTGATGTTTCAAACTTCTCTGAACAGATTATCGAAGAACGTCGTCAAATCTCTGATGATGGTGTTGTTGTATTTGGAACTGTTGTATCTAGAAGCAAAGGCGAGATTGTTGGCGGAATTGATGTGCAGACGAGAGGGCTCTTTTACGCCAAGAATTCAGATGCGCTCATCCGTGATATGACAACTGTCTTCACAAAAATTGTTTCAGAAGCAATAAAAAATCCAGGATTTGCGGTGAAATCGATTCAAGATGAAGTGAAAAACGTTGTTTTGAATCTTATTCGTCGAAGTACATTAAAAACCCCGTTAATTCTTGTGGCAATCGAAGAAATAGATTAGTTTTGCAAAGGATTTTAAATGAGAAAGTTTAACATCAAAAGTTCAACAAATATCATTATGAGCGGTGTCTTGCTCTGTCTTTTTGCACTAGTCATTTTACTTTCCCATGGAACACCTTTTGATTTCTTAACAACAGCCATTTGTGCCTCGTTTGGATTCATTGGTTTTTGGATTTTAACTCCGTTCCTATTCATTATCGGTTTATACATTATCTTCCGTAAAAAACTCGTGCAATTTAAGCTCGGCTTATCACTCTGGGGAGTATTTATCGTTGTACTTTCCTTACTCGTGATAACATCAAATTGGGGAAATAGCGAAACAATCACTTTTACAAATTGCATTACTTTGTTAAAACAACATACCCCATTTGATCCATTCAGCAACCCAAGTATTGGCGGAGGATTCTTTGGCTATGTTTTAGCAGGCATTTTAAATAGTGCAATTACATTGGTTGGAACAAGCATAATTTGCTGGGTTCTATTTGTTGTTGGTGTATTTTTAATCTTTAATAAACAAGTTATCTTACTATGTAAGAAGATTAAAAACCGTCAGCCAAAGGCCGCTAAAGCAGAAGTCCGTTCAGAAATTGCGGTGATTGAAGATGATGAAACACCAGAACCTGTAGATTTGAATGCTGTGGCTCCAGAAACAAAGAATGACGAAGATCAAGCAGTTCTACGCTCAATGGTTATGCATAGTTTCAACAACACACACGGCTTCCAAAAAGCAACATTTAGTTTTGGTCAGCAGAAGCAGCAGCAATCAACTCTTGAACAGCCTTCATTTGCTTCTAGTCAATTAGTTCAGGAACAACCTGCTCCTCAACCGGTTAGCCAACCAGTTGTAGAAGAACAACCTGTTTCTCAACCTTCATTTAATGAACCAGCATTTTCTAAAGAAAATGAAGAAGTTCAACATGAACAAAAAAATATTCCTCTGGAACAAGTGTTTACTGTTCCAACTCCAGTGGTTGAAGAACCAGTTAATGTTGATCCATTACATCGTCCACAGCCAAAAGCAGTTATTCATAAACCATACGCTTATCCAGACAAGAATTTATTAACTCCTCACGAATCAGCTGAAGATATCTCTAAAAACGATGAATCAACTGGTGCTCGTACTGAGTTAATGAACCAAGTTTTCTCTGATTTAGGCATTGGCGCAACAATAGTTGGGCATACAATTGGGCCATCTGTCACACGTTTTGATGTGCAAATGAACGCTAACGTTTCTGTTAGCACAATGCTTCGCTATGTTGATGATATTTCCATTCGTTTAGGCGGTGTTCCATGCCGTTTTGAACGCATTGTTTTTGGAAAAGCCACGTCAGGTTTAGAAATTCCAAATGAAGTTCGTACAAATGTCGGTCTCTTTGAATCCATTAAATTAATGGAAGAAAAGAACTGTAAACCAATGGAAATTATCTTTGGTAAGAATATTTCCGGCGAATTAATCACAGCAAACATTACCAAATTCCCACATATGCTCGTCGCTGGTACTACCGGTTCAGGCAAGTCCATCTTTATGCACGCGACAATTCTTACACTCATTATGCGCAATTCGCCTGATGATTTAAAACTAGTTTTAATTGACCCAAAGAAGGTTGAAATGAGCTATTACAAGGAAATCCCACACCTCCTTTGTCCAAACATTTCTGATCCTCAAAAGGCAAATATCGCTTTCAAGAAGTTAGTCATCGAAATGGAAAGGCGTTATAACTTGTTTGAAGCTTCTGGCGTTCGTGATATTGGTGAATTCAATGATTATGCTAAAGCAAACGGATTACAAAAGCTTCCATTTATCTGCGTTTTCATTGATGAATACGCTGACTTAAGCGAGGCTTGTAAAGATATTCGTACTCCGGTGGTTCGTATTGCTCAAAAAGCACGTAGTGCTGGAATCCATTTAGTTATCGCGACACAACGTCCAAGTGTCAATGTTATTGATGGTGTTATCAAAGCCAACGTTCCAGTTCATGTGGCCTTAATGACATCTAGTGCAACCGATTCCATAACTATTATTGGTGAAGGTGGAGCTGAACAACTTCTTGGAAACGGTGATATGCTCGTTGAATGTTCAATTATCTCACGTAGCACGAAGCCACGTGTCCAAGGTTGCTTTGTCTCCAGTAGTGAAATTCACAAAGTTTGTGATTATATCCGCGGACAAAATCAACCACAATATGACCCATTCTTCCTTGATTTAGATAAGGATCCAGATGAACCTGTGAGTGGTATTAGTGCTAATCATGATCCAGAAGTCACTAAAGTGGATAAGAACTTAGAGGAAGAAAAACTCTATGAAATTATTAAAGAAGATATTTCCACCCGTGAATATTGTTCCATTTCATTCTTAACTAGAAGTTATGGCATTGGTTTCCCGAAAGCTGGTCGTCTATTTAACAAGTTAGTAATGGACGGATATGTTGCCGACAAAGGTGATGCTCGAGGATCAAAGGTTCTTATTCATAGTGTTCAACCTCAACAGCAAATTGGTTCAATTGAACAATCGGAATTTATTCCGAATGATCAACTTAGTGAGCCAAGCGAAGAGTCTACAATCGTCGAAGAAAACTCCGAATTTAATCCAACTGATGAATAGTTTTTTATCTAGTTATCATGAAATATGTATTCCAAACCAGGAATTAAGTTCTGGTTTTTCTCTTTTCATTAATAATGTTGAGCGTCAATGCTTCTTTGTCAGTAAAACTGACCGCGTTAGTTATTACTATATCGAAGGAAATGACGAAATCTTAGGTAAAGAGATTGTTTTA
>CAMGZN010000032.1 GCA_946183335.1 uncultured Caryophanales bacterium
AAGCTTTACTGTATAATTTAACAGTCTGCACCGGATTAACCTGGAAAAATGATTTTGAAGAGATTAAAAAGTCTACTCCAAGGATGGAATCTTTAATATGACCAGGACCATATAATACACGTTCTTTTTCGCCTAAAATAACGTTTGTATCTCGTGAATTTATGTTCTGAATCACAGTTGTAATAGGACAGTGTTTAATCAGTTCTTTTACAAAGTTATTTTTGCCTTTAAATTCATCTAATCTGGTCACTAAGGTAACCATCATTTCATCATAATGGTAGGAAGTTCTAATTAATACATGTCGTATTAGCCCAGTTTGTTGGTCTTCATCATAAGGAGCGTACTTAAATTCCTTCATTAACTGTTTAATAACGGAAATAACTTTAGTCGCTCTTGGATCTTCAATCTCGCATTTCTCAATTGGAATGATTTTATGAGTTCCTTGACGATAGAATCCAGAGACAATATGTCCGTGTGGATCACGTCCAATTGGAACTTGGATTTTATTACGGTATTCGTATGGATTTTCCATACCAATAACCGGCAAAACCCTAATATTTTCTAAATTATGACGTCTTAATGCGTCCTCTACTTTATGCTTTTTATATTCTAGTTGTGCTGAATAAGAAAGCTGTTGAAGCTGGCATCCACCACACGCAGTACAAACCCCACATCTTGGTTGAATACGATCTTTTGACTTCGTGATTAATCGATAAACTTTGCCGAAATAATTACCGGCTCGTTTATATTGGATTTCAATCTCGGCTTCTTCGCCGGGGAACAACCCATCAACAAAGACTGTTCCATAGGAAAGCTTTACGACTCCTTTGCCTTCGAAAGAGAGGTCAACGCATTTGCCTTTGACTCGATCAAACTTCATTTTATTCCTTTAACGACTCAGCTGGTCGTTTACGACCAGCAGCAACAGCCGGAATTAATGATGAAACAACACCAATAGCAATAGCGGCAATAAATAATACTGGAATTACCCAAGGTTGAATTGTCGCAAATGTTGCTTCACTTGGAGTAAGGATTTTTAAGTTTGCACCAGAAATCAGTTTAACAACGACTTTTGCCAGAAGCGGAGCAATTCCATAACATAGGCCAATTCCGAGTAATCCAGCGACAACGCCAATGATTGCCGCCTCCACGATAAACATCGCCGAAATATCAATCCTTCGAGCTCCTAAACTTCTAAGCAAACCAATCTCACGTTTTCTTTCATTTACGGAAATATATGTGAGAATTGCGGTTAAAATCATCGCCACAAGGATCGTAACAAGGGAGAAAATAAGCATGACAGATGAGAATGTTGAAGCAATGGATGAGAACGCAGATGTAACAGTTTCGAGATAGTCTTTCGTCTTTAAAACAATATCCGAATCCTTATCCATGTTATCAACGTACTTTTCAATGTAATCAGTAATCTGAGCACGTTGTTCAAAAGTATCAGTGTAATAGTAAATCGCTGTTACACGAGAATCTGCACCAATATCAACTAAACGAGATTCATATTGATAGTTAGCTGTGATTGCTCTTCCGTTTGTATATGAATCTTCAAACTTTTCACGTGATTTGTAATATGTGTTATAAGAAATTCCATATTCCTTTTGGTCTTTGACCAATTGAGAATTATTGTTTAATGGTTTGATGATATTTTCAATGAATGATGGGTTATATAAAAGAATTGTCTTATATAACGGATTTGGAGAATCCTTCTTCGGACGAATAATTCCTGTAATTTTAAATGTATGAACAGAGTGGTTATCGTATAAGTCTTTATAGTAGGAGTCACCTTTTGGTTCGTAGTAGTGTTTTCCTTCATAACCTTCTTTGTCTTCAATCTTTTGTTGATAATAATCATCATTTGAAACAACATGATATTCTTTTTTGTTCAAAATCTCTTCAAACTTAATGTTGTCTCCAGAAACATCAAAACCCATGTTCTTGAGATAACCTAAGTCAATACGGTTATAAGTATCTAACACAAGTGTTAGATCTTCGTTACTGGTTGGTAAGTGACCATCAAGAACATCATATTGTTCATTAATGAACTTATATACATCAGAGTTCTTATCGCTTGTTTTAGTATATGGAGCAATACTTGATGTGTATGACGAAGATGAGACCTTTTCATATGATCCAGGAGTTGGTTCGGCGAATAGGTTAAATGTCACGGACTCATTAGTTTGACGTCCAGCGTAATACTCCTTTGGCATTTCATCCATGTAATCCATGAAGTTTTGTTGCATCGAAATATAGTGTTCTTGGACTTCATAGTCCGATTTTTCAATGATGATTTCTTTATCTTCTGGAAATTCAACTAAGTTGTCTTTATTAGATTCGGATGAGGATTTCGGATAACAAGTAACATAGACTGGATAATCTCCGATAGCGTTCTTCTGGGCTTCAGCGACAAAGTCGTTGACGCCTTTGGTCATGCTTAAAACAAGACCAGCAGCAGCTAGACCAATAGCAATCGCGATGGCAATTGGAATTGATCTTCCTTTCTTCTTCACAACGTTCCTACAGGACCATTTAAAAGAAGAATAGAAAGGAAGGTGAACTCTCTTTAAAGGCTCACGATTAGCCGGGATTTGAGGGGCTTTTTGAAGATGTTCGTCACTAAGAATCTTTCCATATGAGATTTCAATCATACGGTCAGCATATTCTTTCGCCATACGCTCATTATGAGTGACCATAACGACTAAATGCTCTTTAGAAATCTCCTTTAGAGTGTGCATGACAATCTTCGAAGATTTCTCATCCAAAGCACCTGTTGGTTCATCCGCGAGAATAATGGTTGGATTTGTGATTAGTGCACGCGCAATCGCGACACGTTGCTGTTGACCACCGGAAAGTTGCTTTGGATATCGCTTCTCAAACTTCACAAGATCCACTGCCGCTAAAGCGTCATGAATCTTCTTATCCATGTCTTTTGTTTGTTTAGACATTTGGAGTGTGATCGCGATATTCTCCGCAACAGTTAAGTGAGGTAATAGATAATAGTTTTGGAAAATAAACCCAACTTCTTGGTTTCGATAGGAGTTCCAATCAGATGTTGAAAACTTGGATGTTTTACGTCCATTGACAATCATTTCACCTTCATCGGCGAGGTCAAGACCTCCTAACACGTTTAATAACGTGCTTTTTCCGCAGCCAGAGGCTCCGTAAATGGCGATGAAGCCTTTATCAGGTAAAACTAAAGAAAGATGGTCTAAAGCGACGATTTCTTCATCCTTGTTTGGAGATTTAAAATTCTTAACTAAGTCTTTTACAACGATCATACGTACTTACATTATATACGTAAGTAATAAAAAAGAGCCAACAAAAGTCGGCTCTTTATAAATTAATAGTTAGAAATTAAGCGGCTGTTTTGGCGAGTTCGAAGCAAGCAACTAAAGTTGTGTTTCCGGCTGGTAAATAGGCGGCGAATTTCTTACCTTGAAGTTGTGCGGTAAGTGGTGACATATCAAGGTTAGAGAATGTCATGTTACCATGTTCTGTGTTACCGTCGAATAAACAGGTGAATTTTTCACCAGCATCAGTGACGAATAATGGAACCCAAGTATCAACTCCAGCCATTGCAGTAATATTATCATGCAATGTTTGAACGATTGCGAAGTTGGCAGAGCCACCATTACAAGCATCAAGATAGCCTTGACCTTCGGCTTTATCCATATCAAGAATCACATCAGAATAGTGATCTTTGTTTGGAGAAGCAAGAGCAGCCTGACCATCCATATTAAGGGAGAGTAAGTTGTACTTGGCAACACCATTATCAATAAACTTGTATGTGTTTCCAACAGCGTTAAAGAAATCTTCATAAACATTCAATAATGCGAAGAATGATGAAGCACCAACGGATTTGAAGTATGTTTCTTCACCGATGATGTAGTTCTTAATTTCACAATCAGATGTGAAATAAGTTTTTGCGCGTTCAGTATCAATAATGTATCCGTTTGATTGATCCTCTGCGCTAGCCTTGTAACCCATGTTAACAAGGGAAGCACCACCGTAACGGTTGAACACAGAATGTTCAACAATTGTGCCACGGTTATGGTAGTTACAAATACCGCAGTTTGGACAGTCAAAGACTTTACAATTCTTGATTAATGTATTGAAGTGAATTGTACCTTCGCCATGTAAACCAACGTGCTCACGTGTTCCTTCAACCATGGTATCTGGGAATAAACCAATTTGATATTGTTTTACAATATTGTTGTAGTAATCAGCACCACAGTAAGAGTTCTTAGCGAAAATTAAAGCAGTCATGGAGAGAACAGCTTCGTTTTGACAACGTTGTTCATATTGAGTTTCGGTTTCACCTGGTTTTTGTTCTGGGATGTAGTCAACAGAGGTAAATCCGTTAGTATCTAAGTTTTTAATTGTACCGATGTGACCATTGGAGGTGTCTTCTTGACGATTGAAATACTCTTTTTCGGATTGTGTCCAGACAAATTTACCGGTTTCATATTCATATCGATAACAATGATGACGGCCACAGAATTTAATTAATGTAGAGTGTCCTGGTTCGAAACCGTTTGCTGGTGATAAGTTGAATTGATCGTCATAGTAGAGAGCTTCGTTGTCTCCACGTTTGTTTTTACAGGTACCGATTTTGGAACCTAATGAGAAGTAGTTACCATTAATAGTAACGTCTTGATCGACAACGATTGGAGTATAGACATCAACAGAGTCACGGAGATATCCGTCACAGTCATATTTTCCGTCTCCATCAGTATCAACTGTTTGAGCTTCTTTTCCATCAATGAAGAATTCGTGTGGAATATCTTCTTTATTGATTTCAATGCTATCTTGGAGGAAGAAGGCTGGAGAATCTTGGTAAGCAACTTCTTCTTCAGCAGTGAATGTTCCAGAATCAACAAGGAATTGTCTCCATAATGCAGTTGTATCCATGGCTTTGAAGTGACCAGTTGTCTTACTTGCATCATAATATTCCCAATAGTTGTGGTAAGTACCACGGTCATTGATTGTGGAATAGTGGTAAGAGTAGTAGTGTTCTCCATCATTTGGATTGGAGAAATCATTGATGGTCCATTGTGTTAAGTTCATTGCACCTAATTCTTTAGCGGAATAGATGTTTAAACCACGTTCGACTTTAAGATCGAGTTTAAGTAGTGGGGTTGTGCCAGAGAATGTTGAATCAAATTCGGCTGGTGAACAGCTTAATTCAAATGATTTTCCAGCAGCGGCTTCTTTAAATTTGACTCCGCCACTAACTTTTTCAGCATAAGTTGCGAATTCGACGTTTGAACGTTCGGAACCGTTAATTTGTCTTAAGCTGAATGTCTTCTCATAGTTTGGAGAGACTTCGACAGCCTTACTTTCTTTGTTACGGAAAGCGGCTTTTGGCTCATATTTGAAGGTGTTAAGTGTTCCGACAGTAAGAAGTTCACTGGTATCAAAGAATCCAGCTTCTAAATCTGAAGAAACAGCAATGTGACGACGATAAGCGTCAATTGTTTCTGGCTCTTCAAATGAGAGGAGATCGTATTTGTCGCTAGTGACTTTTCCAACAACAATTCGTCCAAGAGAGAATTTCTTGGTTAAATCTGTCTTTAACGCGGCTTCAACATTGTAAGTACCTTCACTAGGAACGGCTTGAGCGTGAAGTCCATCTGTGTAGACGACAACATTTGTTGCTTGTTGCACTTCAGAGGTGACATCGAATTCGATCTGTGATCCAGTGAAAGTAGTTGTTGTCTTATCAGAGTAAGAAACAGTGACTTTCACATTTTCCCAAGGGATTGTTTCGCCTGTTTTATAGGCTGTTGCAATACCACTAAGGGCCATTTTGCTTACTGAAACTTCTTCAGGAGATTCTTTCGAACATCCTACTAAGCCAACAATGGCCATTAAGGAAGCTGCAATAAGAGAGATTTTGTTCTTTTTCATCTCATTTTTCCTTTCTATTAATCAAAGATTAATAACTAATTTATATTATTCAATAGGCTCTTCTGGAGCACTACAAATAATCAAAACTGAATCAGATAGTCTTGAACCATCGGTGGTTTGCAAGATTACCGTAATGGCACATTCGTGATAGAACGTGACAACATTTTTGTAGATGGAACACATTTCCATCGTTTCTGTTTCGTGAGTGATTGGGTCCTCATAATCAAATGTTGGAACTTCACCACTAAAGACGAACTCAAACGCATCTTGCTCAGTGACATCGCTTGGATCCGGATTGAGTTCGTAATCTATATACACATAAGGGTCACCGGTTTGTTGGTTAAATTCTAACTCAAGATATTTCATAACCTTACCGTTACCTAAATCTAGTTCTTCGGTATTAACAATTTTGACACTTTGGAAGTAGTGTTTCATCTGATCTGTGCTTGTCGCAGTACCTAAGCCAGAGATGACGAAAATAGAAATGAAGAAGACGACTAACAATAAGAAAATTGATGACTTTTTCATATTCTAATTCTCCTGGTAGGTGAGTCTAACCTTTCTTAAGAAAGAGAAGACTCCAATAACTAATGCAAGAAGTGCAGCAATCAATAAACGTTCTTGGACCTTATTTGTCGCAGTTATAAAGAAAATAAGCATTATTCCGATGTAAACAAGTCCAATTAAGAAGCCAAAGGCAATGGAGACAAGTTCATGCGATGAAACAATTTCACTACCTATGTCTGCTTTGTCTTTGTTCTCAGAGTGTGAATAGTCAAATGATGCACTGATGACGTTATGGAAGACACCCAATATAAATAAAGTAATGATAAATAAGAATAAAGAATATCTTTCTGAACCTTTAAACCAATTAAAGAAGAGGATACTTGATGGAATTATGATTAATAACGACATAAAGATGTTATAAACCAAGCGTAAGCTCAAGGAGATTCTTGGATTAACTGGCATGGTTTTATTAACCGTCCAACTTGGTCCGTCTTTACTAAAGACAGTTGCCGCAGACGTATTGTGCGAGCAGACAACAATTAAAATAAAGAAGAAATTAAACACAAACATCAAGAACATACCTGTCGAGTCCGTGTTAAATGCGTCATACAAACGGTTAACAACTAATGTGATTAAAGGCATCACCGTAATACATGTTAATGTACTAACAAGATAACGTTCGTTACGAACAACTCTTAAGAGTTCATAACAAAGAACTGATAAATGTTTTGGTAAGCGAATGTTTTTGTGTTCTCTTGGCTGACGTGCGCTACTACGATTTGTTGTTGCAATCATCTTGTTATAGAACGGTTTGGCTAAGAACGCATTAGCAACAACTAAAACTGCAATTCCGCCAATGGAGACGAGTAATCCTGCCCATGTATATGTTGAGTAAATCTTCATCGCATATCCATCACGAGTTCCTAAGAATGTATGAGTGACAGCGTTACTAAACTTGAATGAATCAGAGAACCAGAGCAAGAAATCATTCAATCCTTTTGTAAACTTATCGTATTCACGGACAAGGTTAATATTGCTTGGAATGATGTTGATCAAGAGTACTGTTCCATAAATCAATGCTCCAGCAAGAACAAGCGTTAAGAAAACTTTAATCACGCGGAACTTATTAAGGAACTTCAAGACGAAATATGTTGGAACAGAAAGTAAACCGCAGAAGAGAGTTATTAAGGCAACATAGAAGAAATCAATAAATAAGGCCCAAAGGTAGAAATGGAATGGATAGCCATAAATCAAACCAAAGGAAATAATAACTGGGAAGAAGAGCATAAACGACTTCTTAATCGCGTCAACATAATAGACAATAATCTTCGATAAGAAGAGGTAGTCAGACTTCACTGGATAGGTGATCAAAACTACATTATCCTTGGCAAAATACAAAGATTTTGTCATTCCAATCAAAATCGATAAGACTTCAAAAATAGTTAAAACAAAGATAACTGGAATCATTGCCGCAAGTGGAATTCTAGAAGAGAAGAAGATGTGTAAAGTTCCTGTCGTAAGAGACATGATAAAGTAACAAATCACAGTAATCACAACAAAGACAATAAGCTTGCCAGAGAGCCTTAACAAGGTACCTTTCTTGTCGTGCTTAAAGGACATGTTCCACTTATCCTTGAGTTGCATCATTACCAAACAATAAAGTTTAGAATGGGCAACTTTTGAGGTCACTTTTAAAACAAACTTCTTCACTGATAAGAAGCACTTTTTAAAGAAATTTCCGATTTTCTTAAAGAAGTTTTTCATTGATTAGTTTCCAGTCTCTAGGCCTGTTTTCTCCATGTAGAATTGTTCAAGATTCACGCCTTTTTTCATCAACTCGTGAACGTTTTCAATAGCAACAACTTTGTGGTGTGAAATAATAATGATTCGATCACAAAGTTTTTCGACAATATCGATTAAGTGAGACGAGAAGAAAACAATGTTTCCGCGTTCCGCGTGTCTCTTTAAACATTGCTTAACTTGGAAAATAGACACTGGGTCAAGACCAGTTAATGGTTCGTCTAAAATCCAAAGTTTTGGATTGTGAATAATTGATGCCATAATTGCAATTTTTTGTTTCATACCATGAGAGTATGTTTGAATTTTTGCATCAATTGCATCTTTCATCGCAAGAAGTTCTAAAAATTCATTTAAGAATGCGTCGCGATCTTCTTTGCTAACCTCATAGAGGTCAGCAATATAATTTAAATATTCACGGCCAGTGAGATTTTCATATAAAGCATAATGGTCTGGCACAAAGCCGATTTGACGTTTTGCTTGAACAGGTTGAACTTCGACGTCGTAGCCATTAACTTCAAGTTTTCCTTCAGTTGGAAGATGAATGCCAACAATGGCTTTAATTGTGGTTGATTTACCTGCACCATTTGGTCCTAAGAAACCAATAATTTCGCCGGCTTCAGCAACAAAGTTAATGTCACGAACAGCAAATGGGAGTTTGTCGGAATAACGTTTTCCAAAGTGATCAATCACTAGTTTGTTTACACTTTCTGGGTTCATACACTTACTCACCTCTTTCTGGCCACATTTGGCCTCTAAAGCTAACTGATCGAACTTCACCTTTTTGGCTCGTTCGTCTAAATAATCTAATTTGTCTTGGAATCCAAAAATCCAAGCATAGACATACCACATACCAATGCTCATTAAAACAAAGCCAAAGAAGTAAATGGTTTGATAAATTGGATGGAGTTCAAATGTCTTTCCTTTAATTGTGAATCGAATATAGAAATCACGGAACAACCAATCCAACCCGATCTTCTTTCCAACAAAGTCAGAGTTGATATAGAAGTAGTCAAATTCACGACCTGTTGTCTCGTAAGGATAAAGGGCCGTGAATAATGTATTTGAGAATAAAACAATCACATAATAAATTGCGAATCCAACCATTGAATAAATAAACTGTTTCTTCTTCGGACGATTGAAAATCCCCGTCAAAACACAAACAAGTGGACCAGCAAAAGCTAAAATGTGGTTTGTAAAATATTCAACACTTCTTGGAGAGAATAGATTTGCTCCATCATCATAATTTGGCATGAATGAAGCAAGTAATGCACCAAGAATATTGATAAAGAATGTGAAGTAGAAAACCTTTTCGTTTTTCGTAGCCAACGCGATTGGTAAGATGTACATCGCGGTATTACAAATGTGTAATGGCCAATGGCTTGGATCAATAAAGATATTGAACTCATAACCATTTGAGAAAGCAATCATTCCTCCAATGGAAATGTAGAGCATAACCATTCGTGAGTACTCACCTTTATGTTGTCGTAGTAACATTGGTAATCCAATCATAAAGATGAATGTTGCATACAAGTAATAACGATGGCCCAAGCCAAAGTTCTTCATACCGTAAATGTTTGTATTACCAAACAATGCTCTCGGCATGAATTCTTGCATTGTAAATAAAAACGCGCCCAAGGTACAAAGAACGAGTTCAACAACTTCCCATTTATTCATGTGAAGGTCGATTCGATCAAATGACCATCGATAGGCGAGTTTTCCAAGGATAACACCAATTTCAACAGCAATTAAGACACCAGCAACAGTTATGTCATAGGTCATTAATTGACCAAAAACGAAGTGTGGTATAGTAGCAAAACAGAAAATTGCTAATACAGGTGAAATTAATAATTCCATTCTATGAATAACTTTAAACTCAAAGAATGGGCTTAATAATGATGTAATGTGAATCACAACGATAAACCAGAAACAGAGAGTTCCTAGTAAGGAAATTACTCCACCTTCTGTAATCGCGGAAATATTATTTAAATGAGTAGTATCTTGTTTGGTAAGACCAACAACATAACGGAGTTCTCCACCACCACAAAGAAGTAGCCAACAGAAAAGAAGCGCAAAAAGAATCCATGCTGTAATTTTATAAGCAAGTTTAATTCTTTTTGGCGCCTTCTTCTTTAGAAGGAAGTAGACTCCGAATGTAATTCCGGCAGCCACTATTGCAATAATGTAGTAGAGATATTTACCCATTTTTCAGTACTTACAAAAAATATATACAACTAAAATT
>CAMGZN010000033.1 GCA_946183335.1 uncultured Caryophanales bacterium
TATTTCTTAGGGCGTTCATATCATGACTTGAAAGCGGAACGTCTGCATCGAGTTTTAGAAACTCGCAAGTAAGATACTATCAAATATAGTTTTGTTAATCAACAAAATTGTGAAGGAAAATTTCTGATGTAAAGTAAAAATGCTTGACACTATCTTTATTATTTATATAATAGACATCGACGAAAAGGAGAAAAACTTATGTCAGTCAAAATTAGATTAACCCGTATTGGACGTCACAAAGATCCAATCTACCGTGTCGTTGTTGCCGATTCACGTTTTGCCCGTGATGGACGTTACGTCGAACAAATTGGTTACTTCGATCCAGCAAAAGGACCAGAAAATGCCGATATCAATGAAGAATTAGCTCTCAAGTGGTTAGGAAAAGGTGCTCAACCATCTGATTCCATCCGTACACTCTTCACCAAAAAAGGCATTATGCAAAAATACGCTGCTTCTAAAAAAGGAGCTAAATAATGGATTACGAAAAGATCATTCATTCCATTGTCGATCCTTTCTTAATCAATCCGGAAGCAATCATGGTTCGTGAGCTTCCAAGTGACAACGAAAAGAGTGTTACTCTTTTAGTTTGTGCTGAAAACGAAGATACAGCCCGTTTAATTGGTAAAAAAGGTGCTGTTGCAAATGCTTTAAGAGAAGTTGTTGCCATCGCTGCAAAAGCTGAGAACAAACACATCTACTTAAAGTTTGAATCATTCGACGAAGAAAAATAATGGAATATCTCTTAGTAGGAACGATTGTTAAAACAGTCGGACTTAAAGGCGAAGTTAGAATATATCCATCAACACATTTTCGTGATTCCCGCTTTAAAGTTGGGAATCACGTTTTCTTACTCGATGAAGACGGTCAAGTTTGGAAAACATTAACCATCAAAAAACATGTTAAAAATGGTGAGATGGATCAAGTCATTTTTGATGAAATCTCTTCAATAGAAGAGGCTCAACTATTTATCAAGAAAAATTTGTTTGTTGAAAAAGACCGTTCATTCCTTAAAAAAGATACTTATTTCTTTGATGATTTAACTGGTTGTCAGGTTTACTTTGATAACGGCAATGTCATCGGAGAAGTGGCAAAAGTTGAAGAGTATTCAAGTTACGCCACACTAAGAGTTAAAACTGAGCAAAAGAAATTCGTGCTCATTCCGTTTGTGAATGCATTTATTAAAGAAGTTGATATTGATGAGAAGAAAATAATTGTGAACTTCATCGAAGGACTTGTATGAG
Organism: uncultured Caryophanales bacterium; assembly: GCA_946183335.1. Lineage (GTDB taxonomy): Bacteria > Bacillota_I > Bacilli_A > RFN20 > CAG-826 > Fiminaster. Next base: position 1,242 of record CAMGZN010000033.1, read on the forward strand.
AATCAACATTTTAACTTTATTTCCAGAGATGTTTGATGGGTTCTTAACGAACTCAATTATTAAGCGCGCTCTAGCGAAAAAAGTTGTTGAAATTAAGATCATCAATATTCGTGATTTTACCATCGACAAATATCGTCGAGTAGACACGCCACCAATTGGCGGAGGCGCTGGTTTAATCATGAAATGTCAGCCAATTGTTGATGCATTAAAATCAATCGAAAATCCGCGTAGTCACAAAGTCTTAATGAGTCCAAAAGGAAAGCAATTTAACCAGCAATTCGCGGTTAACTTTGCAAAACTTGAGGATTTAACAATAGTTTGCGGACACTATGAAGGGGTTGATGAAAGAGTCTCAAATTATATTGATGAAGAGATCTCAATTGGAGACTATGTTTTAACCGGAGGAGAGATTGGTGCAATGGCTATCTCAGATGCCGTCATTCGTCTTCTTGATGGAGCAATTGCTGATGCTTCACTTGATGAAGAAACATTCACCGATAATCTTCTTGAATATCCACAATACACTGAACCAAAAGATTTTGATGGTCACGTTGTTCCAGATATTCTTTATACCGGTAATCATGAAGCGATTGAGAAGTACCGCCGTAAAGAGAGTCTTCGTCTAACAAGAGAATATCGACCAGACTTGTTCAAGAAGCATGTCTTAACCAAACAGGATCAAAAACTCCTTAAAGAAATTGATGAAGGAGAAGAAGAACCGAAGTGGTTAAAACAAGCTTTAGAAAGAGGCCAAAAGTTTACTAAGTAAAGAAAAGGAGCGAATTACATCGCTCCAAATCCACCACCAGGTAAATTCATTCCGGGAGGTATTCTCCCGGTTTTTTTATACTGTTGCATTTTTTTCATCATCTCTTGCATTTGTTCAAATTTCTTTAAGAGACGATTAATGTCAGCATTTGTTTTTCCACAACCTTTCGCTATGCGAACTTTGCGTGAATTCTTTAATACTTCCGGATGTTTGCGTTCGTAAGGTGTCATTGAGTTAACAATGGCTTCCATGTTTCGCATTTCTTTTTCGCCCGCTTCCTTTTGTTCTTCACTAATCTTTGGCATGCCAGGAATCAAACGAAGTAGTCCTCCAAGAGAACCCATTCTCTGAATGCGTTTCATTTGAATGACCATATCATCGAGAGTGAATTTGCCCTCAAGCATTTTGTTTGCTTCACGAGCAGCTTCCTTCTCGTCGATTTCTTCTTTAACCTTCTCAACAAGAGTGACAACATCGCCCATGCCTAAGATACGATCGGCCATTCTGTCAGGATGGAATTGGTCTAAATCAGATAATTTTTCACCAGTACCAGCAAATTTAATTGGGACACCAGTTAAGTGTTTAATTGATAAAGCCGAACCACCACGAGCATCACCATCAAGTTTGGACATAATAATACCAGTGAGGTTTAATGCACTATGGAAGGCTGTGGCAACGTTAATCGCGTCTTGGCCAGACATTGCATCAACAAGAAGTAATGTTTCTGTCGGTTCCACCGCATCTGTTATGTCGTTTAACTCTTTCATGAGTGTCTCATCAATTTGCAAACGACCAGCAGTATCAATAATCAACACATCAAAGTGTTCGTTATAAGCTTTTTCTTTCGCTTTCTTAGCAATTTCAACAGGTGACACATTAGTTCCCATTGTGAAAACAGGGACTTGAATTTGATCGCCAATCTGACATAACTGGTCAATAGCAGCTGGACGATAAACGTCAGCAGCAGCAAGAAGAACCTTCTTGTTTAGTTTCTTCTTCATTAGCAAAGCTAATTTACCAGCAGATGTTGTTTTACCTGTACCTTGTAAACCGACAAGGAGAATGATTGTTGGTTTATTCTTTTCAAAACGAAGTTCACTATCACCTGAACCCAAAAGTTCAGTCAATTCATCGTGAACAATCTTCACCACCATTTGAGACGGATTGACTTTTAAATAAACTTGTTCGCCAATGGCTTTTTGTTTAACAGACTCAGTGAATTGTTTGACAACTTTAAAATTAACATCAGCTTCAAGAAGAGCGATACGCACTTCTTTAAGCATGTCTTCCATGTTCGCTTCAGTTAATCGAGACTGTCCGCGAATCTTTTTTAATATACCTTGGAATTTTTCACTAAGAGACTCAAATGCCATTACGTAATCTCTCCTCTATTTTTTGAGCAACATCTTCATCTTTGAATTCATCAAAAACACCGCAAATCCCAACTTTTTCCTCGCAATTGTTTAGTTTTTCAACTCCTTTTTTAATTGCATCAGAAACGGCTGTTCTGCTAATTTGACGGATTTCAGAAATCTCAGATAAAGAAAGATTAGCTCCGTAGTAGTCACTTAAAATTTCATATTGGGTTTTGCTTAAAAGCCCGCCATAAATATCGAGTAAACGGTTGATACGAATTGTTTCTTCAATATTACTCATCAACCTTTCCCCCTAAGCAAAGACCATATAAATATTTGTCTAAATCAAACTCTTCTAAATCAGTCATTTTTTCACCTAAACCAATAAAGCGGACTGGGACGCCAAGTTCATCACGAATGGCAAGAATAATTCCGCCTTTGGATGTCCCATCCATCTTGGTAATGACAATACCTGTTAATTTGATGCAATCTAAGAACTGTTTGGCTTGAATAACACCATTTTGCCCGGTCGTTGCATCAATGATTAAGAATGCTTCATGTGGAGCATTTGAAATTTCTTTAGAAATAACACGAGAAATTTTGGCTAACTCATTCATTAAATTAATTTTGTTTTGTAAACGTCCAGCAGTATCAACAATTAAAAGGTCTGTTCCATCACGTTTTGCTTTATAAGCAGCATCGTAAGCAACACTAGCTGGATCAGAATTTGGTTTACCAACAACAATGTCACAACCAAGTCTTTCAGCCCAGATGGTTAATTGTTCTGTTGCACCAGCTCTGAACGTATCAGCGGCACAAAGTTTTACTTTCTTGCCTTGATTAATATAGCGATAGGCAAGCTTAGCAATGGATGTTGTTTTACCAACGCCATTTACGCCGGCTACTAAAAGAACAGTTGGTCCCTCATTAACAAATTGAACTTCATTAACGATATCGCCTTTTTCTGCATAACCAACAAACATCTTGTCAACGACAAGTTCATTGATTAGTTTTGGTTCTTTAATGCCTTGTTCCTTACTTTCATCAATCACTTCTTCTATTAAACGAAGCGTTAAAGAAACACCGACATCGGCTTCAATTAATATTTCTTCGAGTTGTTCAAAATACTCTTGGTTCACTTCTTTATAGCGTTTAGAAAGCTCGTCGAGTTTATTGGCGAAATGTTCGCGGGACTTACTCATCCCTTCAACATATACCTTTGTTTCCTCGTCTTGCTTTTTTGAAAACTTCTCTTTGAGAAATTTGAATAAACCCATAAATTATTTAACTCTTTTTTCTAATGCTTGCTTTGCAGCGTTTTGTTCAGCTTGTTTCTTGGTTGAACCAGTTCCAACACCGAGTTCAATTCCATCAAACAATACACGCACCGTGAATGTACGATTGTGCGCTGGACCTGACTCATTAATGAGTTCATAAACAACTGATTCACGATGTTCAGCTTGTGTTTCTTCTTGTAGTTTTGACTTATAGTCAGTCATTTCAGACATTTTGAAGTTCTCGATTTCTTTCGCAAAGATATCCAATAAAAGCTTCTTTGTAAATTCAAAACCTTGGTCTAAATAAACGGCACCAATGAATGATTCGAAAACGTCTTCTAATAAGTGCTTAGACCGACTTACTTGTGCAACAAATGAATTGCCAACACGAATGTATTTATCGAGCCCATATTTAAGCGAAAGAGCTGATAAAGAATTGGTCGCAACAAGCATGCTTTTTAGCTTGGTAAGATTTCCTTGTCCCATCTCTGGGTGAACCGTAAAAGCATACTCGGTAACAACCATATTGATCACAGAATCGCCCAAGAATTCAAAGCGCTCATAATCGCGATGTTTTGTGTTGGCATCAGCGTTAAAAGAGGAGTGTGTAAAAGCTTCCTCATAATTCTCTAATGAGTGAGGTTTGATATGGAATTTAACAAGCAATTCTTGGATGTTCTTCATTATTTTAAACTTTCTTTAACCTTTCCGACTAAGTCGTTTTTGGCTAAGTTGTAGGCCAAGTTTACAGCGTTATAGAATGTACGAGCATCAGCATTTCCGTGTGATTTAACAGCAATCTTGTTCACACCGATAAGCATGGCACCACCATAACGTTTGTAGTCCATTTTCTTCTTGAAATCTTTCATGCCACTCTTGGCAAAAAGATAACCGATTTTAGTAAAGATATTTTTGGTGAAACCTTCTTTAATCATCTCTCCACACATCTTACCAATACCTTCACTTGTTTTAAGGAAGACATTACCAACGAAACCTGGGAAGACAACAACATCAGATTCTCCATCAACGACGTGGCGACCTTCAACATAGCCTTTGAATTGTGGATCAGCTTTCATTAATGAATATGCTTCAATAAGTTCAGGAGTTCCTTTGCCTTCTTCAACACCATTAGAAATGAGTTGGTATGTTGGTTTTTCAATTCCGTATAATGCGCTCGCATATGCTTGTCCCATTTTCGCAAATTGGCATAACTCGTGGGCGTTATTTTCCACGGATGCGCCAATGTCACAAAGAATAACATAGTTATCCTTTTTTGTTGGGAACGGAGTTGTTAAAGCAGGACGAGAAATACCTTCAATCTTCTTTAAAATTAATGTACAAAGTGAAAGGAATGCGCCTGTTGAACCAGCAGAGACAACACCATCAGCATTTTCCACGTTAACATTAGAGACGGCCTTGTACACGCTTGATTCTTTATCACGCATAGCTTGCATGACTGTGCACTTCATTGGAGCGATTGTAGATGATGGGATTACACGTACTTTTTCTGATAAATCAGAAAGAACTGCCGGATCACCAACACCAACGATTTCACAATCGTCATGTTCACTAACAAATTTATTGATGGCTTCAACAGTGGCTTTATAGCCATTGTCTCCACCCATTAAATCAACAATTAACTTAACCATAATTTCTCCTTATTCAACACCAACAAGGAATGAATAGACTGGTTGATCACCACGACGAATATCAATTTCAATATTCTCATATTTCTTAGTAATCTTTTCAGTGATGTTTTTCATTCTTTCATCATTGATGTCAGCACCAACAAGAATGGTAATTAAGAATGTTTCATCAGTTACCATCGCATCGAGTAGGTCATATAAGGCATGCGCGACACGTCTATGGCAAGAGATAATCTTCTTTTCATAGATTCCCATAAAGTAATCTTTTTTCACTTCCACACCATTCATCTTGGTATCCTTAATCGCATACGTAACTGATCCAGAATGGATGTGTTTGATTTCTTCTTTCATAGTCTTAAAGTTCTCGACTGGAGAAACGTCTTCATTGAAGACGGAGCAAGCAGCAATGCCTTGTGGAATCGTCTTTGTTGGAACAACATAGACTTTAAATTCATCAGAAAGGACATCGGCAGCTTGGACAGCAGCCATCACGATGTTGGAGTTATTTGGGAAGACATAAACAGTCTTCGCGTTACACTTGCGGCAGGCGTTAGCGATATCTTCGATTGATGGGTTCATTGTTTGACCACCACTAACGATTTCGTTAGCACCGATGGCGGTAAACATTTCATCAATACCTTTACCAGCACTGATAGCAACCAAACCATATGGTTGTGTTGGAGCGGTTGGAACTGGTTTTGCTTCCTCCTCCTTCTTCTTGAGGTTTGGTGGAGTTTGAAGCTTAGAGTGTTGTTCAGTCATGTTTTCGACCTTAATGGTGACAAATTCACCATAGGATTGAGCAAAGGTCAAAATATTACCTGGATTTAAGGTATGAATATGAACTTTAACAATGTCATCATCACGAACAACAACAATTGAGTTTCCTCTTTCAACTAAAGTTGCCTTAAATGCTTGTTCTTCGAATTTCTCTTTTTCATCAGCTGGACCTAAACGCATAATAAATTCGGTACAATAGCCAAATTCTTCGTCTTTATCCATGTCTCCGATTGGAGATTCAACTTTTGCTTTTTCTTGAGAAGCATTTTCTTCTCTTTCAATGAATTTTCCTTTTAGGAAAGAAAGCATACCTTCAAAGATTTTAACTAAACCAGCACCACCAGAGTCGACAACACCGACTTCTTTTAGAACTGGCAAAAGATCTGGAGTACGCTTCAAAGATTTCTTTGCTTCAGAGACTAATTTTTCAAAAACTTCTTCGATTGTTGTAGAAGCCTCAACAAAATCATCAACAGCAGCACTAGATTCACGTACAACTGTGAGAATTGTTCCTTCTACTGGACGAATAACTGCTTTATATGCGACCTTAGCACCATTTTTGAGTGCTTCGGCTAATTGAATCGCGGTCGCTGACTTCTTACCTTCAAGGGCTTGAGCGAATCCACGGAAGATTTGTGATGTGATAACCCCAGAGTTTCCGCGAGCACCCATGAGTAAGCCTTTTGCAAATGTGTTGGCCACTTGGTAGGCGTCATCAGATTCAACATCTTTCACGAACTTAGCACCGTTGGTCATGGTCATCGACATGTTCATGCCAGTGTCGCCGTCCGGGACTGGGAAGACATTGAGTGCGTCAACTTCTGGATAATGATTGTAGAGATTGTTGCTCGCTGAGACGAACATCTCTTTCAAGGTTTTTCCATCAATGGTTTTCATACTGTTCACCTTCTTTTTTAGATATTTAATTTAGTAAATAGACACAATAACAAAATCAAAGATAACAAGTTATCTTGTCCGTAATATAGCACGATAAAAAGGCGTTGTCAAAAAAAGAGAACCCTTTTAAGAGTTCTCTATTTTGATTTTTCTTTTACTTTAAGAGGCCTATAACTTCTTTCTTATGAGCCCCATAACAGATGACAATATGGTTCCCAAGTGGATCAGTTAATAAGGACGAAATATCATCATCAAATTCTATCTTTACTTGAGTCCTACAAAGGTCATTTCGACCAAGATTTGCGGTGATTTTTGCGTCAAAAGCCTGGAATTTCGACCAATCTTTATTAACCTTTAATACGGTTACTTTTCCGAGGTTAAGACGACCCTTAATTCCGAGTCCAATACCACTTTCAAAATGGGTATCAAACTTGTAATCAAGACACATATCTAAAGGAAGTGTACAGTGTGCGAAAATGGCGTATCTTTCTTTGACATTGATATAACTTGGATTAACTTGGAAACTAGACTGGTGAGTAAGTTTTCTAACTAACGCCATTGTAAGCATTGTTGGAACATCACCTTCGCATGTCGCAATATAACCATCTTTATTTAGCATTGCTAAAGCTAAACAAGAAGTATTGTGATAGATTCCAAGGAGATCAAAACAACGAACTGTCACGCCACTTAAATTGTTCTTAATAATGATGTTACGAAGTGCGCTATAAATGCGCAACGCGCCTTTCAAAGTTTCTAAAGAAACTTGTTTATTTAGTAATGGTTCAAAAACAATCGGATCAACAACGTCATTTGCTTGATCAATTTCGCGTTTAAAATCTTCGAACGTGACGTCAATGAGTTCGACGCCAAGTTTCTTCTTTAATTCATCATAATCAGTGATTGAAGAGATCAGCCAATTGGATGGTTTTCCAACGACTCCAAGGCGCATTTTAGAAAGAATTTTGGATGGCTTTTGAATTCGTTTGGCTTCTACTTTTTTCTTTTCAGCTTTCGCCATCTCCACTACTTCTTGAGGAGTTCCGTGAAGAAGCACAAACTGGCGATTTTGTTGTGAGAGAAACGAGCAAATTTCTAGGCTTGCCGGAAGAGAATTGTTCGCATCGGTTGCAACTAAAATATGTGGTTCTGGAAGAGTAAGATAGATCTCTTTAAACTCTTCTTCTGTTCCGCCTGATTCAATAAAAATCACCGGCAATTCACCAGCAAACGCCTTAAATTCACGGCTCTTTTCAAGTACAGGAATGTATCGCTTCTGTTGTGCAAAAAATGGTCTAGTATCAGACGAGATTTTACTACGTAAATATATTATTTTCATAAAGGTATTATATACCAAAGTAGTCCGCTTAAAAAGAAAAAGCCCAGCAGCTCACTATTCTCCCCGGCGAACCGGATACCTTCGTCACTACGGTGCTTAACTTCTGTGTTCGGGATGGGAACAGGTGTGTCCACCGCGCCATCACCACCAGACTTTTTCTTTTTCGAGTCTGTTCTTTGAAAACTAGATATTAATTACATGTTCTTTAGCAAGTTATTACGTTACCCTATATTTTATTACTTTTTCGATATTAATCTTAAAATTTTATGAAATTAAGTCCTCGACCTATTAGTATCAGTCGACTGAATGCATCGCTGCACTTACATCTCTGACCTATCAACCCGCTAACATTGCGGGGGTCTTACTTCTTGCGAATGGGAAGTCTCATCTTGTGGCTGGCTTCACGCTTAGATGCTTTCAGCGTTTATCCATTCCGTTGGTAGCTACTCGGCCATGCCACTGGCGTGACAACCGATAGACCATTGCAACGTCCATCCCGGTCCTCTCGTACTAAGGACAGATCCACTCAAACTTCCTGCGCCCACGACAGATAGGGACCAAACTGTCTCACGACGTTTTGAACCCAGCTCGCGTACCACTTTAATTGGCGAACAGCCAAACCCTTGGAAGGTACTTCCCCTCCAGGATGTGATGAGCCGACATCGAGGTGCCAAACCTGATCGTCGATGTGAACTCTTGGATCAGATCAGCCTGTTATCCCCAGGGTAGCTTTTATCCGTTGAGCGACGGCCCTTCCACGCGGAACCGCCGGATCACTAAGCCCGACTTTCGTCCCTGCTCGACTTGTAGGTCTCGCAGTCAAGCACCCGTATGCCTTTGCACTCGAAATACGATTTCCAACCGTACTGAGGGTACCTTGGGGCGCCTCCGTTACACTTTGGGAGGCGACCGCCCCAGTCAAACTACCCGCCTAACACTGTTCCCCAACCGGTGAGGTTGTAGGTTAGATTGTCCGCAATTTAAGAGTAGTATCCCAAGGTTGACTCCACAGAAACCAAAGTTCCTGCTTCAAAGTCTCCTACCTATCCTGTGCATAAAGCACAGACAATCAATATTAAGTTATAGTAAAGCTCCATGGGGTCTTTCCGTCTAGTCGCGGGTAACCTGCATCTTCACAG